>JAQBPZ010000390.1 GCA_028287225.1 Gemmatimonadota bacterium | reverse complement strand
CCACCGCGGAGGCCAGCCCCTGGGCCGCCTGAATGGCCGTGATCGCCGCGGTCAGCGTCGTCTTCCCGTGGTCGACGTGCCCGATCGTGCCGACGTTCACGTGCGGCTTCGTGCGCTCGAACTTTGCTTTGCCCATGACCAGATCTCGGAACCAGGAGGGTTGGACAGCCAGCGGCCCCCGGAGGGCGATTTCGCCTCCCAGCGGCCATGGTAACACTTCCCGCCAATCGGCCCTGTCCGGGCGCACGGCGTCGTACGAGTGACCAACCGGTGGAGACGTATCCCAGCACCGGCCGATCCGTTCCATCGGCGAACCACCAAGAGCACGCGACCGGGATTGAACCGGTGACCTCACCCTTACCAAGGGTGTGCTCTACCAACTGAGCTACGCGTGCAGCCTGCCATCACCTCGACCAGCACTGTTGCAGCATCGTACACCAGACCAGCCAGAGCGGGAGACGGGGCTCGAACCCGCGACATCAAGCTTGGAAGGCTTGCGCTCTACCAGCTGAGCTACTCCCGCACGTCCCGCCAACCGCACTGCACACCCGATTCGCAATGGTGGGGGAAGGATTCGAACCTTCGAAGGCGTGAGCCGTCAGATTTACAGTCTGATCCCTTTGGCCACTCGGGAACCCCACCCCGATCTCCCGCACGAACGGCCCAGCGAGAGCGCCCCTGAAACACCAGCAGAGCTGACGGCGAGAGTCGAACTCGCGACCGCCTGATTACAAATCAGGTGCTCTACCAACTGAGCTACGTCAGCAGACGGCCGTTTTTGCGCGAGACTCTTAGGATAGCCAGCACGGGGGTCTAGGTCAAGCCGCGCCGGACGAGCGAGTTACGCCCCGTGTCACAGGACCCTCCTGTGCGCCACGAGCGGAGCCGGCGAGTCCCTCAGTCGAACGGGGACAAGCGATCGAACGGAGGGGACGGACCAGGACGGATGACGTCCTCGGGCTGACTCCTCATGGAGGGGTACAGCGCCACACCCCCAGGAACTCCCATGCATTTGGATGCTGCAGGGCCCGGATCGGTGCGCCATGGCCACCCAGCGAAGTATCCGTTCTGCTCCGTCCTCTCCGTTCGATCGCTTGTCCCCGTTCGACTGAGGGACCACTCAGGGGACAGACTCAGGAACCAGCAGAGTCCGCTCGTTGCGGTACGGAGCTAGCGAAGCTTCCAGCGGGTCTGACCGGCCGCGTCCTCGATCACCACGCCGCGCGCCAGGAGCTCGTCCCGGATCCGGTCCGACTCGGCGAAGTTCCGCTCCTGTCGCGCCGCGGCCCGGGCCGCCAGACGCTCGGTGACCCAACCCTCCAGCTCGGCATCGGCCTGCACCGGGTCGGGAACGATGTCGAGCACCCGGTCGATCCGCTCGAAGGCCAGACGAGCCCGCTCCACCGAGTCCCGGTCGCCACCCTTCCGGTCCAGCTCGGCATTGGCGCGCCGGATGAAGTTGAACAGCGCCGCCAGTGCCTCCGGGCCGTTGAGGTCGTCGAACAGCGCGGCCTCAGCCACCCGGACGGCCTCATCCGCCGCGATGGCGAGCTCCGGGGTCCCGCCAGCCTCCAGCGTCGCCGGATCGCCGAGCCGCTGCGCGAAGTCGCCCACCCGGCGCACCGCCTCCGTGGACGCCTCCAGCGCCTCGGCCGACAGATTCAGCTCCTTCCGGTAGTGCGTGTTGAAGACGAAATGCCGCAGCGCGGCAGCGGAGAACTTCTCCTCCCGCAGCCCCTGCACCGAGCTCACGTTTCCGACGCGCTTCGCCATCTTCGCCCCCTCCGTGAGGAGGAAGGCGCCATGGCACCAGACACGGGAGAAGGGCTTCCCGGTGGCCGCCTCGCTCTGCGCGATCTCGTCCTCGTGGTGGGGAAAGATCAGGTCGATGCCGCCGCAGTGCAGGTCGAGCGTCTCGCCCAGGATGTCCATGGCCATCGCCGAGCACTCGAGGTGCCAGCCGGGACGGCCGCGCCCCCACGGCGAGTCCCACGCCGCCCCCGTCGCCTCGTCCTCCGGCTTCGCGGCCTTCCACAGGGCGAAGTCCTGCGCGTTCTCCTTGCTGTAGTCGTCCTGCAGCACGCGCGCGCCGCTCTTCACCTCGCGCGTGTCGAGGCGGGAGAGCCGGCCGTAGCCGGGAAACCTGTCGATGGCGAAGTACACCGAGCCGTCCTCCGCCTGGTACGCCACGCCGCGCTCCACGAGCCGCTCCACGAGCGCGATCATCTGCGGGATGAAGTCCGTGGCCTTCGGGTAGAACTCCGCGCGCTCGATGCGCAGGTACTCGCGGTCCTGGTGGAAGACCTCGATCACGGGCTCGGTGACCTCGGTGATCGTCTTCCCCTGGCCGTGCGCGCGCGTGATGATCTTGTCGTCGACGTCCGTGAGGTTCATGACCTGCTGCACCGCCCAGCCGCGCAGCGCGAGCACGCGCCGCATCAGGTCCTCGAAGAGGAACGTGCGGAAGTTGCCGAGGTGCGCCGGGTTGTAGACGGTAGGCCCGCAGGTGTACATGCGCACCGTGCGCCCGTCGGCCGGCGTGAACGGCTCCACGCGGCGGGTGAGCGTGTTGTACAGGCGGAATTGGGTCGGCTCAGGCATGGTCTCTAGAGGACGGGAGCGAGCGCGGGCGGCGAGGCGACGCGGACCCGGGCGACGTCGAGCGCCCGCTTGACGCGCACGCGCAGCTCGCGCGCGACGTCGTCCCGGCGGCCGGGCACCACGCGCGCCACGATGCGGTAGGTCACGATGCCGCCGTTGAACTTCTCGATGCCGGTGAGGTTCGGCTTCGCCAGCAGCGCGTCGTCCCACGACGAATCGGTCGCCATGGACTCGGCCACCTCGCGAAGCACGTCGCCCGCGCGGTCGGCATCGTCCCAGGGGATGTCGACGTCGACCGCCACGCGGCCCCAGCTGCGCGACATGTTGGTGACCTGCGCGATGGAGCCGTTCGGGATGATGTGGAGCGCCCCGCTCGCGTCGCGCAGGTAGACGAGCCGCAGCGTGACGCGCTCCACCGTGCCCTCGAAGGTGCCCACGCGCACCGAATCGCCGAGCACGAACTGCTGCTCGAGCTGGAGGAAGAAGCCCGTGACGAAGTCGCGCACGAGGCTCTGCGAGCCGAACGAGATGGCGAGGCCGATCACGCCGGCGCTGGCGAGGAAGGCGCCGATCTGGAGGTCGAGCGCACTGGCGATGGACAGCAGCGCGATCACGGTGATGAGCACCTTGCCCGCGTTGCCCACGAGCTCGGCCGCGGTCTTCGCGCGCTGCTCCGAGAGCGTGGTCCGGTCGGCATCCCCATCGTCGTGCCACCGCGCCAGCCGCTCCGTGAGCTTGCGCAGCATCCACCACGCGATCGCCGAGAGGATCAGGATCCCGACGAGGCGCGGACCGTGGGAGAAGCCATAGTCGCGCACGTCCTCGAGAAACTCCGCTGCGCTGTGCGGCGTGCGGCGCACCTGCTGCGTGAGCTGCGAGATGGTCTGCAGGAGGGGAAGGAGTCGGCCAGTCATGCGGTGCAAGCTAACGCCTCAGGGCCTGCCCGGGTGGGGACACCTGCCTCGCCGCTATCCCTCGGCCACCCGCATGACCGGCCGGTCGGCGAGCGGGCGCAGCACGCCGTCGCGCAGCTCGAGGACACGGTGCGCGAGCGCCGGGAGTGGACCCAGCCGCGCCGCGAGGACGAGCCACCCGGCGTGCGACGAGTGACGGGCGTGGAGCGCATCCAGCCAGTCGCCCGCGGCGCGCGAATCATCGGGGAGCTCGACCAGCGCCGCGCCCTCCCGAGGGCCGGCGCGAAGGGTGGCCGCCTCACCGCACAGCCGGTACGGCGCGCCGGCGGACCCGTCCCATCGCACGCTGCCGCCGTCCAGCCGGCGCAGCCCGGTGAGGCAGTGCAGCAACGTCGTCTTGCCACTGCCACGCGCACCGACGATGGCGAGCCGCTCCCCACGCTGCAGCGTGAGCGAGACCGACGCGAGCACCTGCACATGGGCCCAGCACCGGCCATGGCCGGCGAGGTAGCGCTTGCGAAGGTCCCGGGCCACGAGGAGGGGAGGCACGGTGGACGATGCGGCCCCGCGGTCGGCGGGCCGTCATCATTCCACCGCACGGATCAGCGATTCGCCCGGGCTTCGTGGAAGCTGGCGATCGCGCCCACGAGGGGCGCCGGATCGTACCGCACCGGATCGGTGGTCGGCAGCCCGGTCTCCCGCTGCGTGCGCTCGATGGCCCGCTGCGCGTCGTCCTCACTCAGGTCGAAGGTGTTGAGGGCGACGGCGATCACCGGCGCGGGACGCAGCGGGGCGGCGGCCGCCTCGCTCATGCGGATGAACTCCGGCAGTGCCGGGATGGCCACCCAGTCGTGATTGCGGATCGCCGTGCGGCTCGGCTGCGCGCACATCACCTGCGCGTGCGGCAGGGAGCCGTGCAGCAGGCCGTACGTGACCCCCGAGAAGCTCGGGTGGATGATGGAGCCCTGCCCCTCCACGAGCACCAGGTCCGCCCCCTCGGCGCTCTCCAGCACGAGGCGTTCGGCCGCGCCGCCGATGAAGTCCGCGATCACCGCATCCACGCCGATTCCGGAGCCCTCGATGAGGATGCCCGTCTGCCCCGTGGCGGCGAAGCGCGTGCGGATGCCACGGTTGCGCAGGGCGCCGAGGAGCTGGAGCTGCGTCGTCATCTTCCCGATGTTGCAGTCCGTCCCCACCGTCAGCACCACCGTGGCGCTGATGTCACGCACTCGGCCACGCGACACGTCCAGGTCGGCCGGCGGCCGGCGCAGGTCGTGGATGGTGACGCCATGCTGGCGTGCGAGCGACGCCAGGCGCGGGATGTCGCTCACGAACTGGTGCAGCCCGCTCCAGACGTCGAGCTTGTGCTCGATGGCCCGCGCGAGGAGGTCGATCCAGGGCTCGGGAAGCTGGCCGCCGGACGGCGCGATGCCGATCAGGATGGCCGTCGGCTTCAGGCGCAGCCCCTCGTCGAGCGTGCCCACCACGGGAATGTCGCCGCCGAAGCCGAGGACCGCCTGGGCGGTGCGGCCGGCCTGCGTCGTGTCCACCACGCCGACGACGCGCTCGGGCGTGTAGCGGATGCAGGCGTTGGCGGTCTTGGAGGTCTGGGGCCCGAAGGCCCCGTCGGCGAGGATCAGGTAGCGCAGGTCGGTGGGCATGGAGCAGAAAATAACGAGGGAACACGGATTCGGGATCGGCAACCGCTGATGGAATCCCGAGTCGGGGTCACCCCGCACGAGCGCAGCGAGTATCGGGGCATGATGTCCCGTGCTCGTGGCCCGCCCCGCGCACGGCAGAGGATGTCCCGACACTGGGTCGCGGCGCTCCCTCCTGCGGGATGACGGCCACCCGGGACGCCCAGCCAGCCCCAGCCCGAGGGGCGTCCCGGTCAGTTCCTAATCCCTGATCCCGAATCCCGAATCCCCAATCCCTACACCGGCGCCGTCGTGACCTGTCGCTCGATGATCGAGATCACGTCGATGAAGCCGCGCGGCACGATCACGCCGCCTTCGGAGGCGGGGAGCCGCAGCAGGAGCGGCCGCTCGCGCGTGGTGCGGCGGAAGCCCTGCCCCTCGTAGATCCGGTTGAGCAGGATGCGCTTCACCACCACCATCAGCACCGCCAGGGCCGGCACGGCGACGAGCAGCCCCAGTGGTCCGAGCAGCTTGCCCACGACGAGCACGAAGACGATGGTGAGCACCGGCGGCAGGTCGACCTGCCGCTGCGTGATGTACGGCGACACGAGGTTGCCCTCGATGAGGTGCACCACGACGCCCAGGCCGATCACCAGCAGCGCGGCATGCCCGCCGTTGGGGCCCGTGAGGACGAACAGGGCCGGGAGCAGCGTCGCCAGCAGCGTCCCGAAGAAGGGCACGATCGTCGCCAGCCCCGTGAACACGCCGAAGGTGACGTAGTACGGCACGCCGAGGAGGTAGAGGCCCACGGCCGTGAGCGTGCCGAGGAACGCCATCGTCATCAGCAGGCCGACGAGATAGGCGCGCAGCTGGCGCGACGCGTCGCTCAGGACGTCGCGCACGAGATCCCGGTGGATGGGCGGGAACAGCACGATGAGCCACTCGCGGTACAGCGCCGGATGCAGCGCGAGGTAGAGCCCCATGACGACGACGGAGAAGAGGCTGACCAGCACCTCCACCAGCGACATCACCTTGGGCACCACGTTGCCGAACTGTCCGGCCACCTGCTGGTAGACGGCGAGCAGGATGCGGTGCTGCCCCGGGGTGTAGACGGACTTGAGGGCCGGGTTCCGCTCCGCCACGCGGTCGATGGCCGCTTCCCAGCCGCCGATGTACGCGGGGAGCACCTTCACGAGCTCCTGCGTCTGGGCGATGAGCGGCGGCACCAGCATCATGAACAGGAGCGCGATGCCGCCGAACGTGATCAGGATGGCGGCGAAGAACGCCCAGCGCTCGGGCAGGCGGACCCGCCGGTGCAGCACACCGGCGAGCGCGCCCAGCCCGAGCGAGAACAGGATCCCGAGAAAGAGGAGGAGGAAGACTTCGGCGACGCGACCGGCGAGCCAGAGGAAGAGGAAGGTGAGGACGGTCGCGGTGAGGATCGGCGAGAACTTGAACTTCGACGCCTTCTGATTGCTCACCGCTTGGTCTCGTTCCCGGGACGCTCGATCTCCGCGTGCACCTCGTCATCGTCACGCTGGCCGGCGCCGATGGCCTTGTTCGTGGTCGTGCCCCCCGAGGGGAGCATGCCCATCTTCTGCTTGAGCGCCAGCAGCTGGTTGTCCACGGACACCCCGACGGCGCCCTTCTCGAGCGCCTTGAAGTCGCGCTGCAGCGAGTCGCCGCTGAACTCGTCGTCGATCTCGGCCGACGCCTTGATCTGGCGCTCGTTGTTCTCGATGCGCTCCTCCATCCGGGCGAACGCCTCGAAGGCGCTCTTCTCGGACAGCGAGGACATCGTCTCGGCGATGCGCTGCTGCGCCTGCGCGCGGCGCTGGCGGGCGACGAGCAGGTTCTTCTTGCGCTTCGCCTCCTCGATCTTGTCGTTCAGGTCGCGGAGCGACTGCTTCAGCTTGTCCGTCTCGGCCTTGTGCTGCTCCCACGTACTCGCGAGCTGCTGGCCATGCTCGAGATGCTCCTGGCCGCGCAGCAATGCCTGCTTCGCAAGATCGTCACGGTCTTCCTGCACCGCGAGCATCGCGCGCTTGTCCCAGTCGTCGGCGAGCTTGAACTCCTGGTCGGCCTGGTCCTTGAGACGCTTCTCGTCGGCGATGGCGGCGGCAACCTGCTGCTTGGCCTTTGCCAGCTGGTTGCGCATGTCGACGATGATCTGGTTCAGCATCTTCTCGGGATGTTCGGCCGAGGAGATCAGGTCATTGAGATTCGACTTGAGCAGCGTCGAAAGGCGATCGAAAATCCCCATGGGTCAGCGAACCTCTCGGAAGGCGGCCAGCTCGCGCATGTGCGACGACAGCGACAGCGTCATGCTCTCGTACGCGGCGAGGAACTCCTCGTAGTCCAGATGCGCGAGTTCCAGCGCCTCGGTGAGCACGACGGCGTCGGCGTCGATGCCGTACGAGCCGTGAAGCATGTCCGTCGCATTGAGCTCGAGCAGGCGGCGGCTGAGGGCCGCAGTCTCGCCGGGATCGGCGGGCAGCGGCATGACTTTCACCCGGAGCAGGAGCACCGGGGGATTGTGCGTAATGACGACGTCGAAGTCGAGCGGGCCACTGGGCCTGACGATCCAGAGACCGGTCTCGACTTCGCGGTGGGAAGCCCCATCGGGGCTGAGGCGGTCGAGAAACGTCTCGACGTCTTCACGGGTGATCATGGGCGATTCCTGTGGGGTTCGGATGCCGTCCGTACGGATGTGAGCGGCGGGACGTTTCGCGTACGGGTGACAGGGAAGCTACGAAACGCGCGCGGCGGTAGCCATGGTGGACCGATCGCGGAGCTCGTTTCATTCAGGCGCCGGCCCGCGCGTTAGCAGCGC
>JAQBPZ010000380.1 GCA_028287225.1 Gemmatimonadota bacterium | reverse complement strand
GCGAGGCGCCGGGGCGCCGGCCGCGGGGCTCGCGGGCTGAGCGGCGCCGGCCGGGGCGTCGTTGAAGATCAGGGGGCCCGGCGCGTTGCGCTGGGCCATGGCGAGGTCCTGCGCCAGCGAGGAGTCGGTTGCGAGCGTGGTGTCCGGCGCGCTCGCCCGCTCCCGGCAGCCGCCGAGCAGCGCGAGCGCGGCGGCAGGAACGAGGGCGCGGCGCGCGAGGCGAGACGGGTGGACCATGGCGATTCTCCGTGAGTGCCGTCGCGGGCGGACGGTTGCGATGGGCATTCTACCCGGTGGTGCCGAGCGAGATCCGCGCGCCGGCCGCCGCGCGATCAGCGCGCGGCGGCCACGCCGTGGGTGGCCACCGGCAGGAACAGCTCGGTCTGCGGCAGCGCCGGCTCCAGGCGGGCCCGCACGCGCGCCGCGATCGGCTCGATGGCCAGCGGGTCGCCCACGAGGTCGTACTCGCGCACGTCCAGGCTGAGCACCGGGCAGGCGCGGAAGCCGGCGATCCAGCGCTCGTAGCGGGCGTGGAGCGCGGCCCAGTAGGCGTCGGGGGTGTCCTTCTCCTTGGGCCGGCCGCGCATGCGGATGCGTGCGACGATCGTCTCCAGCGGTGCATGCAGGTACACGAGCAGTCGTGGGGGGCGCGCGGCCGGGGAGTGGAGCAGCTCCACGTAGAGCCGCCGGTACAGCTCCCACTCGAGCGACGTCATGAGCCCGTCCTCGAAGTGGCCGCGCGCGAACAGCTCGGCGTCCTCGTACCAGGTACGGTCCAGCACCCAGCTGCCTCCGGCGCCGCGGATGCGGCGCATGGTCTCGAAGCGCGTGGCGAGGAAGTGCAGCTGGAGCGGGAGCGCATGCTCCCGCATGGCGGACTCGCCGCCGGCATAGAACTTCTCGAGCCAGGGGTTGTCCGCGTCCACGCTCTCCAGCGCGTGCTGGAGCCCGAACCGCGCGGCGAGCGCGCGCGTGAGGGTGCTCTTGCCCGAGCCGACCATCCCGGCAATCCCGATCAGCATGCCGGAAGATAAAAGGCGAGCGCCGCGCCTGCTGGGGCGCGGTTGCCGGGCTCGCGGATGCGCCGCGCCTGCTGGGGCGCGCTTGCCGTGCTCGCGGATGCGCCGCGCCTGCTGGGGCGCGCTCCCTATCGTTGCGCCCCGCGCCGCCATGCGTCAACAGGGACATCCCAGCCCCCGCACATGATCGAGATCCCCTCGCGCCTGCGCCATTCGTACGAGCACCTCGCGGCACGACGTGGACTGAGCATCCAGATGCGGCTGCTGCTGCTGGTGATGGCCGCCGCCCTGCCGGCACTCCTCTTCTCGTTTCTCCAGGCGCGCACCGCGAGCCGCATCGAGCGCGGCAACGCCGAGCAGCGTGCGCTCCAGCTCGCGCGCCGCATCGCCGCCCGGGTCGACGACCACGTCAACACGGTCGACGCCCTGCTCATCGCGCTGGGCCGCATCGTGCGCACCGACGACGAGGGCATCGACCACAACGACTCCGTCCTGGTGGCCGTGAGCCGCGACCTCGGCCCGCGCTACCTGAACCTCTCGGTCGCGAACCGCGCGGGCCGCGTGATCGGGCTCTCGGCCGGCCAGACGCGCGCCATGTCCGCGGCGGTCGCCGACCGGAAGTACTTCCGGGAGGCCATCCAGTCGCGGGGGCTCGGTATCGGCGAGCCGATGACGGGCCGTGTGACGCACAAGTACGCGCTCGCGCTGGGGCGCGCGATCCTCGGGCCGGACGGACAGCCGGTGGGCGTGGTGGCGGCGTCCACCCTGCTGGACCAGATGCGCGCCATCCTCCGCCCCCCCGACCTGCCCGACGGCGCCGTGGTCATGCTCACCGACTCGGCCGGTACGGTGATGGCACGGTCGAACGACACCGGCCAGGTGGTGGGCCACCGCCTGGTCAGCGCGCCGGCCAACGGCCGCGAGGGTACCCGCGTGGTCACCTCCGCCGACGGCGAGGACTGGCTGGCCGGCTTCGCGACGGCCACCCGCGTGCCGTGGTCGGTGACCGTCGCCCTGCCGAGCGCGATGGCCCTGGAACGGGTGCGGGCGCAGGAGGCGCAGGCGCTGTGGCTGTTCGCCGGCTCGTTCACGATGAGCCTCCTGCTCGCCTGGGTCCTGGCCCAGCGCATCGCCGGCCCGGTGCGCGCCCTGACGGCCGACGCGAACGCCTTCGTGGCCGGCGACCTCACGCGCCGCTCGTTCGTCGGCGACGACGGCGAGCTGGGCACGCTCGCCGCGACGTTCAACCGGATGATCGACACGCTCGAGCACCGCAGCGACGAGCTGCAGGCGAGCGAGCGCCGCTACCGCGCGGTGTTCGACACCATGCCCGTGCCCATGTGGGTGTACGACGTGGAGACGCTGCGCTTCCTCGCCGTGAACGAGGCGGCGATCGCGCGCTACGGCTACAGCCGCGACGAGTTCCTGGCGCGCACGGTGCTGGACGTCCGCCCCGCCGATGACGTGGCCTCCTTCCGCGAGTTCATCCTGCCGTGTGCCCGGGGGCCGGTGCACGGTCGCTCCCTGCGGCACTGCACCCGCGCCGGCGAGACGCTCGACGTGGAGATCAGCTCCGACGACCTCGTCTACGGCGACCGGAAGGCGCGGCTCGTCGTTGCCGCCGACGTGACGCTGCGCCAGCGAACCGAGCTCGCGCTGCGTACCTCGCAGGAACAGCTGCGACAGTCGCAGAAGATGGAAGCCATCGGCAGCCTGGCCGGCGGCATCGCACACGACTTCAACAACCTGCTCACCGCCATGCTCGGGTACTGCGACCTTGCGCTCGACGAGCTCCCCGTGGGCACCGCGGCGCGCGGCGATGTGGACGAGATCCGGCGCGCCGCGCTGCGCGCCGCCGACCTCACGCACCAGCTGCTCGCCTTCAGCCGCCGCCAGGTGCTCAAGCCCCGCGTGTTCGCGCTCGGGCCGGCGGTCACGCCCGTGGAGAAGATCCTGCGCCGTCTCATCAGCGAGAACATCGCGCTGGAGCTGTCGGTGTCGCCCGACACGCCGCTCGTCCGCCTGGACCCCACGCAGCTGGAGCAGGTGATCCTCAATCTCGCGCTCAACGCGCGCGACGCCATGCCGCGCGGCGGCCACCTTCGCGTGCACGCGGGGGCGACGCGGCTGGACCTCGCGCGCACCATGTCCGGCACCGCGGTGCCCGCCGGCGACTATGCGACCCTCGAGGTGAGCGACACCGGCACCGGGATCGCGCCGGAGGTGCGCGAGCGGCTGTTCGAGCCCTTCTTCACCACCAAGGAGCGCGGGCAGGGCACGGGGCTCGGCCTCGCGACGGTGTACGGCATCGTGCAGCAGAGCGGCGGTGGCATCGACGTGGAGAGCCGGGTGGGGCACGGCACGACGTTCACGCTCTACTTCCCCGTGGCGGTCTCGGCGACCGACGACGGCGACGCCCTGCCGGAAGTGCCGGTGCAGACGCTCGCACCGGCGCGCCGCGCCGACTCCACCATCCTCCTGGCGGAGGATGACGACGCGGTGCGCACCATCGCGCGCGAGGTGCTGGAGCGCGCGGGCTACCGCGTGCTCGCCGCTCCCGACGGGCTCAGCGCGCTGGCGCTGTCCGATGCGCACGATGGGGAGATCGACCTCCTGCTCACCGACGTGATCATGCCGGGGATGAACGGCCGCGAGCTCGCCGAATCGCTCGCGATGCGGCGGCCGGGCCTGCGCGTGCTGTTCGCGTCGGGCTACTCGGACAACGTGCTGCTCGAGCAGGGCGCGCTCGCGCCCGGCGTTCACCTCGTGGACAAGCCGTTCACCCCCGCGACGCTCGCCGCCCGCGTGGCCGAGATCCTCGACGTCACGCTGCATGGCTGAGACGGCGTCGGAACAGGACGCAGCACTGACGGAATGGCTCGCGCTCACCGAGGCGCTCCTGCGCGGACTCGTGCACGCGCTCAACAATCGCCTCACGGCGATCTCGGCGTTCGTCGAGCTGGCGGTCGCGGGGGACGAGGAATTCGCCGTGCAGCGCGTGCTCCCCGCGGAGCTGGCGCGGCTCCAGGATGTGGGGGGGCTCTTTCGACTCCTGGTGGGCAACGAGGGCGCGCCCGAGGCCATGGAGCTCGGGCCGGTGCTCGAGGATGCGCTCGCGCTGCACGTCCAGAACCCGACGCTGCGCGGCGTGCGATGCGCGGTGGTGCGCGCGGGGGCGTCGCCGACGGTGCGCGTGCCGCGCTGGGCGCTGCTGCGGCTGCTGCTCGTCATGCTGGAGTCGGGCAAGCGCGCCGCCGAAGCCGCGAAGCGCGAGACCACGACGCTGCGCGTGGAGTCGGACGAGGCGTGGGTGACGCTGCGCATCGAGGGGAGTGCGCTGTCGCCCTACGGAGCCGTCATGGCGTGCCTGTGCGGGGCGGCGCCCGACACGCAGGCCGGCGCGGACTCGGTGCGAATCCCGACCCTGCTGGAAGTGCGCCGGCGCGAGCGGCTCGGGCGCGAAGGGGCGGTCAGGTAAGACCGGGTCAGGCCATCGCGCGCACGTGCGCCATCGATTCGCGGAGGCGGCCGAGGGCCTTGGAACGGATCTGCGAGACGCGCGAGTCGGTGAGGCCGAGGATCTCGGCGATCTCGTGGAGCTTGAGCTCCTCGAAGTAGCAGAGGGAGAGCACCGTGCGCTCCTGCTCCTTCAGCTTCGCGATGGCGTCGCGCAGGATGTCGACCTCCTCTTCCTTGCCCAGGCGGACATCGGCCGCGTCGTCCGAGTCGCTCAGGTAGTCGGCGGGCGCCGAGTTGAAGCTGTCGTTGTCGCCGGCGGAGCGATCGAGGGGCACATGGACCGCGCCCTCCACCTCGGCCTGCCAGCGCCACACGGTGGCCACGTCCACCTGGAGCTCCGCCGCCACCTCGCCGTCCTCGGGGCGGCGTCCGAGGGTGCGCATGAGGGTCTCCCGGGCGCCGGCGATCTCGCGGGTCTTGCGGCGGATCGAGCGGGGAACGTGATCCTGGCGCCGCAGCTCGTCCAGGATGGCGCCGCGGATGCGGGTGACCGCGTACGTGCTGAAGGCGAGCCCGCGGGCCGCGTCGAACGAGTCCATCGCGCTCATCAGGCCGAGCGTGCCCGCGCTCACCATCTCGTCCACGTCGGCATCCGCCGCCAGGCTCCGGGAGAGCTGCCGAGCGACATGGTGCACGAGGCTCAGGTTGGCCGTGAGCAGCGTGTTGCGCGCGTCGAGATCGCCGGCGGCGAAGCTCGTCCAGAGGGTGCGGTCCGTCATGGTGATCAGCTCCGTCGCTGATGAGGCGGGACCGGGCGAGATCGCTCGGCTGCTTCCTCATCAAGGCACGGCGCGTACCGATCTCCATGGATCAGGGATCGTTCTGTAACTTGCTGGTATGGAAAGAGTTAGGATGATTCGCCCGGTCGATGATCCTCTCCCGAGGCTAGGCAGAATCTGCCGAGCGGCAGATTCTGCCGGGTCGATACCGGTGCTCCCGATCACATACCGGGCACGGCCGTACGGCACCGGCCGCCGACGAACGGGGCGGAGGCGGCAACCCGCGTGTGCGCACCACGCCACGTCCGCATCGCTCCTCTGCTCACCGCCCCCTGGATGCCGCGCATCCAAGGGGGGTGCTGCGGTCAGCCGGGCGCGTCCTGGCCCGAGTTCAGCTTGCTGCGGAGCGTGCGCACGCTCATCCCCAGCAGCTCGGCGGCACGCGTGCGGTTGCCCCCGGTCACCTCCAGCGCGCGGGCGATGAGGCGCGACTCGGCCTCGGCCACGTCGAGCGAGGTGAGCACCACGGCTCCCTCGGGGATCGCGGGACGGGCCGTGTCGTTCGACGTGGACGTGGCGAGGCGTGCCGGCGCGGGGCCGCTCCAGCGCTGGCTGAGCCCGAACCGCTGCCCGTCGAAGGCATGCGGCTGGAGCACGGGATCCGGGGAGAGGATCACCGCGCGCTCGATCGCATGCTGGAGCTCGCGGACGTTGCCGGGCCACGGGTACGCCTGGAGCATGGCGATCGTCTCCGGCGCCAGGCCCCGGATCTCCTTCCCCATCTCGGCGGCGATGCGCACGGTGAAGCGCGAGGCGAGCAGGGGGATGTCCTCCGGCCGCTCGCGCAGCGGGGGGATGGAGAAGGGGATCACGCTCAGGCGGAAATAGAGGTCGCGCCGGAACTGCCCTGCGGCGGCGTGATCCGCGAGGTTGCGGTTGGTGGTCGCGATGATGCGGACGTCGACCTTGATGGGCACGGACCCGCCGACGCGCTCGAACTCCTGCTCCTGGAGCACGCGCAGGAGCTTCGCCTGGAGGTCCAGCCGCATCTCGCTGATCTCGTCGAGCAGCAGGGTGCCCCCGTTGGCCCGCTCGAAGGCGCCGTGCACGAGCTTGATGGCGCCCGTGAAGGCGCCCTTCTCGTGGCCGAACAGCGCGCTCTCGATGAGCCCTTCGGGGAGCGCGGCGCAATTGAGCTTGATGAAGGGGCGGTCGCGGCGGTCGCTGGCGTCGTGGATCGCGCGGGCGAACAGCTCCTTGCCGGTGCCGGACTCCCCCTGGAGGAGCACCGTGGCGCGGGTGGGCGCCGCGGTGCTGACGGTCTGCATGAGGCGGCGCATCACGGCGCTGTCGCCGATGATCTGTCGCTCGTTGCGGAACTCCATGACCTCGCGGCGCAGCGCATCGTTCTCGCGGCGCAGCCGCACCACCTCCAGCGCCTGGGACACCGCGAGCTCCAGCTGCTCGGGGCGCACCGGCTTGGTGATGTAGTCGATGGCGCCGGCCTTGATCGCGGCGACCGCGTGCTCGATGGTCGCGTAGCCGGTGAGCATGATGAGGGGCACGTCGTACCCCTCCTGCTGGAGGAGCTGGAGGAACTCCAGCCCCGTCAGCCCCGGCATCCGGTAGTCGGAGATGATCAGGTCCACCGCGCCGCGCTGGAGCACCTGGAGCGCCTCCGGCACGGTATGCGCCCCCACGGCGACATGCCCGGCGCGTTCCAGGGTGTCTGCGAGGATCAGCCCGATGGCCGGTTCGTCGTCAACGTAGAGAATGGTCGCCATGCAGCCGGACGCGGGACTTGGGGAACGGCACCGTGCGACCGATACTGGATGCGGGGTGCCACGGCCAGGAACGCCACGAGTTCCCGCCGGCACATCCGACGGGAAGGGCAGCTCCACCCAGACTTACGAACGATCCGCCGCTTCGCAACGCGACAGGGGCGGCGGCAAAGAGACAGGACGCCCCATCGGCGCCGGCGCGGCGGGTGGGCGTCGATGCTGGCAGCCAGGATCGACCGGGCACACCTTCGTCCGACGCCGGACGCCATCGTGCCCGACACATGCAGCACCGAGGGGACCATGCACTTCCATCCCGAGTGGGACAGCGCCATGCGCCAGACCCCATCGTCCGCGGCGCGGCCTCCCGCGCCGGACGACTCGGGCGCCGGCCACTCGCGCCGCCTGAGCGCGACGCGGGCCGCCCTGCTCCGCGAGCGCGTGCGATCCGGATATTACGCGTCGCCGGCCGCCATGGACCAGCTCTCGGAGCGGGTCGCCGCCAGCGGCGACCTCTGAGGCTCCGCGCACGGTGGTGAGCCTGGCCGGGGCGTACAACTTGCCGCCCGCAGTCTCATGATCACCGACAGCTTCACCGCCGGACCGGCGGGTACCATCCTCGTGACGGGCGCCTCCGGGCTCATCGGACGCGCCCTCGTGGACCGGTTGCGTGCGCGCGGCCAGACGGTGCGCCGGCTCGTGCGGTCGGCAACCGGGCACGCCGGCGACTTCCTGTGGGACCCGGCACGCGGCGTCCTGGATCCCGCGGCGATGGCCGGCGCCACCGCGGTGGTGCACCTCGCCGGCGAGCCGGTGGCACACCGCTGGACACCGGCCCGGAAGGCCGCCATCCGCGACAGCCGGGTGCAGTCCACCGCACTCCTCGCCCGCGCCATCGCGGCGCTGGACGGCCCGCGCCCGGTCTTCCTGAGCGGGTCCGCCGTGGGGTTCTACGGTGACCGCGGCGACGAGCTGCTGGACGAGACGAGCGCGCCGGGCCGCGGCTTCCTGCCCACCGTCTGCCAGGCCTGGGAGGAGGCCGCGCAGCCCGCGGTGGCCGCGGGAGCGCGCGTGGCCTTCCTGCGAACGGGCGTGGTCCTGCATCCCGAGGGCGGCGCACTGGAGAAGCTGCTGACGCCGTTCCGCCTGGGTGCGGGTGGACCGATCGGCACTGGCCGGCAGTGGCTGAGCTGGATCTCGCTGGAAGACGAGGTGCGCGGGATCGAGCAGGCGCTGTGGACGGACGCGATCCGCGGGCCGGTGAACCTCGTGGCGCCCACCCCGGTGACGAACGCCGAGTTCGCGACGACGCTCGGGCGGGTGCTGGCGCGGCCCGCGCTGATCCCGGTGCCGGCCTTCGCGCTGCAGCTGCTCTACGGCGAGATGGCGGAGGAGACCATCCTCGCCGGGCAGCGCGTGATGCCGCGGGTACTGCTGGCGCAGGGCTTCGCGTTCGCGCACCCGACGCTGGAGCAGGCCCTGCGGAGCATGCTCGGGCGGTAAGGCGCCAGGGTTGCTCGTTACTCCATACTCGTTACTCGTTACTCGTTACTCGGTCTCGTTTTCGGTTCCTACCGCAGTCCTCCGTAGAGCACGCAGCACTCGGCGGCCACGGCGATGCCGGTGAGCCAGCCGCCCAGGACGTCCGTTCCCCAGTGCCAGCCAAGGGCGACGCGGCTGATGCCGGTGGCAAGGGCCAGGACGAGCGCCACCGTGACGGCGACCGGGGCGGGGAGGATGCCCTCGCGCACGAGGATGTACGCGGCGGTGACGACGACCGCGGTGGCGTCGGCGGAGTGGCCGCTGGGGAAGGCCGCCTCCGTCTTGCCGCGATCGAGCGCCGCGCGGGGGCGGGGGCGATGGTACACGAACTTCACCGCGTGATGCGCGACGATCGCGCCGAGCGAGGCGGCGGCGAGGGGCACCACGGCGCGCCACACCGCGCCGTCCGGACGCAGCAGGAGGACCGCCGCCGCCGACACCGCGCCGATGAGCGGGTGGATGTATCGCTCGCCGGGAAGGGTGCCGAACCGGGCGAAGGGAGTGGTGAGCTCGCGGTGCGTGCCCGCGAACCGCTCCAGGGCGTCGTCGAGCCGCTGGGCCGCGGAGTACCGGGTGGCCAGCGCGAGCGCGAGGGTCGCCACCGCGGCGAGCGCGGCGATCAGGTGCGGGAGGCTCATCCGACCGTCGACGAGAGCGTCAGCGCGCCGCGGCGGGCAGCAGGCGGCGCACCGCGTCGAACACGTCGGCACGCGCCAGCGGCTTGTCGAGGATCGCGGACGCGCCGACGAGCGCGCTGCGCGATTCGGTGCCGACCACGCTGGCCACGACGACCGGGGTGTCGCGGAGATCCTCGTCCGCCTGGAGGATGCGCAGCACGTCGAAGCCGCTGATGCGCGGCAGCCGGAGATCGAGGAAGATCATCGCGGGCCGCACCTCGCGCGCGAGGCGCAGCGCCTCCACGCCGGTGGAGGCGATGACGATGCGGCACCCCGCCTCCTCCAGGTAGTCGCCGAGGATGACGCGCGCGTCGGCGTCGTCGTCCACCACGAGCACCGTCTGGCCGGCGGCATCGGGCGCGGCGGGGTTCGGGACCGGCGGCACGACGGCGGTGCTGTTCGACGGCGTGCGAGGGCGCCCCGCGCCGAGTCCCTGGCCGATGATCACCGACATCGTCGTGCCCTCGCCCTCCACGCTGCTCACCTCGAGCCGGTGTCCCATCAGCTCGCAGAGCGAGCGCGAGATGGCCAGGCCGAGACCCGTGCCGCCGAAGCGGCGGTTGATCATCGACTCCGCCTGCTCGAACACGTTGAAGATCGCGTCGAGCCGGTCGGCGGGAATGCCGATGCCGGTGTCCCGCACCTCGAGCAGCGTGGGATGGCCCGCGTCGTCCGCGGCGACGCGCACCACGACCTCGCCGCGCTCGGTGAACTTGAGCGCGTTGCCGATGAGGTTCACGAGCACCTGCCGCATGCGCGCCTCGTCGGCATCGAGGACGCCCACGGATTCCGGCAGCTCGGCGCGCAGCGTGACGTCGCGCCCGCGCGTCTGGCCCTCCATCTCGTGGACCGTGTCGCGCACCAGCGCGTCCAGCCGCACCGGGGTCACGTCCAGCGTCATGTGGCCGGCCTCGATCTTCGACAGGTCGAGGATGTCGTTGATCAGCCCGAGCAGGTGGCGGCCGTTCGTCGCGATGCGGGTGAGGTACGAGAGGTCGCCCTCGTCGAGCTGGTCGCGCTTGTTCTTGAGGAGGACGTTGGCGAAGCCGATGATGGAGTTGAGCGGGGTGCGCAGCTCGTGGCTCATGCGCGCGAGGAAGTCGCTCTTCGCGCGGTTCGCCGCCTCCGCCGCGTCGCGCGCGACGATTAGCTCCAGCTCGGCGCGCTTGCGCGCGGTGGTGTCGCGGAAGTTCACCACCGCGCCGGACACGCGCCCGTGCTCCCACACCGGCGACGAGACGTACTCCACGCGCAGGGCGATGCCGTCCTTGCGCCAGAGCACCTCGTCGTCCACCGCGCACGAGATGCCCTCCGTCGCGGCGGCCTGCATGGGACACTCGGCCACGCGATACGCGGTGCCGTCGGGATGCGAGTAGTGCGTGGCGTCGTGCATCGACCGTCCCACGAGCTCGTCGGGCTCGTAGCCGAGCATCTCCGAGCCGCGCCGGTTGATGAAGGTGACGAGGCCGAGAGAGTCGAGACCGACGATCCCCTCGCCGGAAGCGTCGAGGAGCTGGCGGACGTTGGTGGCGAGCCGCTCGCGCTCCTCGTCGGCGGCGCGGCGGGCGGTGACGTCGCGCAGGGTGCCGGTGGTGCCGACGAAGCGCCCGTCGTCGTCCCGCAGGCAGCGCGTGCTCGCCTCCACCCAGCTGTATCCGCCCTCGCGGTGGAAGTAGCGCACCTCCACGACGGTGCTCTCAACGGAGCCGTCGGTGAGCGGGCGGAAGGCGTCGAGCAGCAGGGCGCGGTCGGACGGGTGCGCGTAGCTGAGGAAGTGGGTGCCGACGCTCGTGGACACCTCGTGCCCGGTGAGGATGGTCCACGCCGGGTTGAGAAAGGTCCAGAGCCCCTGCTCGTCGGTGCGGAAGAAGACGTCCTGCAGCTGCTCGATGAGCATGCGGTACTTCTGCTCGCTGCGGACGAGCGCTTCCTGCGTGGCGAGGCGCTCGCTCACGTCCTGCACGAGCACCATGCGCGCGTCGTGTCCGTCGAACTCCACGGGATAGGAGCTGATCTCCACCTGCCGCAGCGCGCCGCTGCGCGTGCGGTGCAGCGACGACGACGCGTGGCGGTCGTGGCCCGGCGTCGCGGCGAGGAGGCTGTCCAGCGTGCCCTGCTCGTCGGGAGGCCGGATGTCCCGCAGGGTCATGCCGAGGAACTCGTCCCGCGTCCACCCGTAGCTGCGCACCGCCGCCTCGTTGACCTCGAGGAAGCGGAGCGTGGCCACGTCGTACACCCAGCCGGGCTGCGGCGAGTGCACGAAGAGCGGCCTGTACCGTTCGTCATGCGACGCGCCCGGCTGTTCGGCCGGGCGGGGCGTGGCGGAGCGGGCGGACGAGGGACGCGGGTCGGGGGACATCACGAGTGGAAGGGGAGACGCTCAGCAGAGTATCTTGCGCTCCGTACGTTCCGCGCGCGAGTGGCAGCCCGCTCCTTGCGCTTCCCGTGCCCCAGCCGCCCATGCCTGTCGTTTCCTTCGAGACCCTGCCCGACGCGTCGCGTGTCTGGATCTTCGGCAGCGACCGCCCGCTCACCGAGGCGGGCACCGCCGCGCTCCTCAAGGGCGTGGACGAGCACCTGGCCAACTGGAAGGCGCACGGCGAGCCGCTGACCGTGGGAAGCCAGTTCCGCGACAACCGCTTTCTGGTGGTGGCGGTGGACCAGAGCACGGCCGGCGCCACGGGCTGCTCGATCGACGGGCTGTTCCGGGTGCTCCAGGGCCTGGAGGGGACGGTGGGGGCGAACCTCGTCGGGGGCGGCCGCGTGTTCTACCGCGGCGCCGAGAGCGTGGTGCAGAGCACGACGCGCGACCAGGTGCCGGCGCTCGTGCAGTCGGAAGCCATCACGAAGAACACGGTGGTGTTCGACACGAGCATCACCGACCTGGGCAAGTTCCGCTCGGGGTTCGAGAAGCGGGCGAAGGAGTCGTGGATCGCCGAGCTGGCGGGATTCGGGGAGCAGTAGGGAGGGATCAGGGATTGAAGCGGGATTAGGGATTAGGGATTAGGAACTGCGCGCGCCCCTCGAGCTGTGGACCCGCGTGTCGGAGAATGGCGTCCCGGGCGGCTGTCATCCCGCAGGAGGGAGCCCCGACGCTGCGCGAGGGGTGAACTACGCGACCGAGTGTCGGTACATTCTATCCCGTGACTGATGCTGGCCACGAGCACGGGACGCGATGCAGGGACACTCGCTGCGCTCGTGCGGGGTGACACCCGTCCGAGGGGCGTCCCGGGCAGTTCCTAATCCCTGATCCCTAATCCCTCACGCCATCCACCGATCCACATTCTCCCGCACGAACTCGTCGTCGGTGAGCCCGGGATAGGCGGCGATCACGCGGTCCAGCTCTTCGGCCTGGCCCGGCGAGAGGCGTTCCGCCGGGTCGAGGCACCAGGTGCCGGCGAGGAGGCCCTGCCGGCGCAGCACTTCGTGGATGCCGGGGATGCAGCCGGCGAATCCGTGGGCCGCGTCGAACACGGCGCCGTTCGCGTCGGTGAGCGCGGCGGCCTCCGTGAGCCACGCGGCGTCCAGTGCCGCGCCGCGGGCGGCGCGGATCCGCTCCATCTGCCCGACCGCCGCGCGGGTCCACACGGCGTACTGGCCGAGCAGGCCGCCCGTGATGTGGCGCGTGCCGGTGGCGGTGGGAATCGGCGTCAGCAGGTCCACGACGATGCTGTCATCGTTGCCCGTGTACAGCGCGAGGTCGGTGCGCCCCGAATCGGCGACGGCGCGCACGACGTCCAGGGTCCGGTAGCGATCGAAGGGGGCGATCTTGATGGCCCACGCGCGCGCGATGTCGGCGAAGTCGCGCCAGAAGCGGTAGCCGAGCACGCGCCCGCCCACCGCGGGCTGCAGGTAGAAGCCGAACAGGGGCAGCACCTCGGCGACCGTGCGGCAGTGCCGCACGAGCTCGGCGTCGCTCGCGTGCGGCAGGGCGGCGAGGCTCAGGAGCACGGCGTGATAGCCGAGCGACGCGGCCGTTTCGGCGTCCTGCATGGCCTGGCGCGTGTCCCCGATGGCGCCGGCGACGAGGAGGCACGGCCCTTCGGCTGCCCCGCGCGCGGCGCGCGCCGTATCCGCCGCGAGCTCGAGCACCGGGCGAAGCAGCGCGTGGCGCGGGTCGCGAATCGCGAACTGCGTGGTGTGCACGCCCACGGCGATGCCGCCCGCGCCGGCGTCGAGGTAGTAGCGCGTGAGGGCGCGCTGGCGCCGCTCGTCGAGCGTGCGGTTCGGCGTGAGCGCCAGCGGGTGCGCAGGGATGACCTGGCCCGCGAGGAGACCGGCGCGCAGGGCCTCAGAACCGTCCATCGCGCCGCTCGAACTTCGTGGGCTTCTCGAGGAGGGTGCCGCCGCGACGAACCCAGTCGGCGACCCAGTCGAGCAGGGTGCCGACGGGAAGCAGCGGGTCGCCCAGGAGCTCGTCCATGCGTGCCGCATGACTGAGGAGCGCATCGGGCGCCTCGTCGCCATCCAGGCGAAGCTCCGCGCCGAGGCGGGTCGCGAGGCCGCGCGCGAGGTCGGCCACGCGCAGCGTCTCGCGGCCGGCCACGTTGACGATCCACGGCTCGGGTGCAGCGGCGCGCGCGAGGGCCGTGAGCGCGAGGGCGTTGGCGTCCCCCTGCCAGATGACGTTCACCCACGCCATGCGCACGTCCACCGGCTCGCCGCGCGCGATGCGTCGCGCGAGGTCCGTGAGCACGCCGTAACGCAGGTCGTGCGCGTAGTTGAGCCGCACGATGGACACCGGGGTGCCGTGCCGCAGCGCTGCCGCGGCGAACAACCGCTCGCGCGCCAGGCACGAGCTGGCGTACTCGCCCACCGGCGCCGGATCGTCGGTCTCGCGCGAGCCGCCGCCGGCCGGCGTGGTGAGCGGATACACGTTGCCGGTGGAGAAGACCACGGTGCGCGCGGCCGCGTAGCGTTCGGCCACGAACGCCGGCACGGCGGCGTTCATGGCCCACGTCGTGGCCGGATTCCCCGACGAGCCGAACTTCTGCCCCGCCATGAAGACCACGTTGGGCGCATCGGGGAGAGCGGCGAGGGCGCGCGGGTCCAGCAGGTCGGCATGCACGGTCTCCACGCCGGCGCCCTCGAGCGCCGCGCGGGCCGGCGCGCTGGACCAGCGCGAGACGGCGATCACGCGGCGTCCGCCGCC
>JAQBPZ010000353.1 GCA_028287225.1 Gemmatimonadota bacterium | reverse complement strand
CGGACATCCCTTGCCTCGCCGGACATCGCATGAGAGCCGGCCACCGCGACTGATGGAGGGTGCGGGGCCGAGATCTCCCCCCGCACCCTCCATCAGTCGCGGTGGCTGGCCCTCGTATCATCTCGACGAGTAAAGGAGCGATGCCCGCTCGTCGCACGAGGGCGTGGCGGGCCATTTCGGAAGGTCGCGCAACGTCGGATAAATCCGCTGGATGCGTGAGCAGTCCCCGCTGTTGACTTTCAGCCCCGTTCGCCGAGGCCATCGCGCCACGCCGATGGAATCCGCCGGTGAACAGGATCAGGCGACCGGCGCGAAGGCAGTGGTTGCCAACCACCGTGAGCCCCGTGGAGATTCCTTGACGATGAGAGACTTCACGCACAGCATCGACTCGCTCCTGGGGGAGCTGGACCGGCACCTGCGCGGCGCGGCGAAGGCCGTGCGCGCGGTGTTCGAGGACGCGCCGTACGAGGTGCTCGTGTACCGCGGCTACGGCAACGCCAGCGAGGTCTGGATCCAGGGGCGGGTGGTGGAGCAGCGGCGTGTGAGCCCCAGCCGCGACAGCGATTCGTCGCTGCGCAACCTGCTGAACACCTACCGCCGCGTGGACAGCGATCCGCTGCCGCATTCCGAGCTGCTGCTCGGCTGCCGGGGCATGGCGACGCCCTGTCGCGCGGACGACGAAGGCTTCTTCGGCGGGCGCATCGAGGTGCCGGCGCACGCCGGCGAGGACAGCGAGTGGATCCCGTACGACGCCGAGCTCGTCTCCTCGCCGCGCGCGGGGTCGGCGGCCCGCGCCATCGGCGAGATCCTCGTGCCGCCGCCAAGCGCGCGGTTCGGCGTGATCAGCGACATCGACGACACGGTCATCCAGTCGCGCGTCTCCAACTTCCTGGAGGCGGCGCGCATCGTGATGCTCGACAATGCGCGGACGCGGCTCCCCTTTCCCGGCGTCGCCGCCTTCTATCGTGCGCTGCGGGAGGGCGCGGCGCGCGACGAGCGCAACCCGATCTTCTACGTCTCCAGCAGCCCGTGGAACCTCTACGACGTGATCGCGGAGTTCATGGAGCTCCAGCAGATCCCGAAGGGGCCTGTGCTGCTGCGCGATTGGGACGTCACCTTCGGCGCGCTCGCGGCCAGCCGGCACCTGGAGCACAAGGGCGCGGCCATTCGTGAGATCCTCGCCACCTATCCGCACCTGCCCTTCATCCTCATCGGCGACTCGGGGCAGCACGACCCCGAGATCTATGCGCAGATCGTCCGCGAGTTTCCGGAGCGCATCCGCGCCATCTACATCCGCGACGTCACGCGCACCCCGGAGCGCTCCGCGAGCATCCAGGCGCTCGCCGCCGAGGTGCTCGCCGCTCGCTCCACGCTCGTGCTGGCGGAGGACACCGTGGGCGCGGCGCGCCACGCGGCGGACCAGGGCTGGATCCGCGCCGCGACGCTCGACGAGGTGCGCGACGAGAAGCGCGCCGACGCCGGCCAGACCGACGCGAAGGTGGCAACGCCCCACGGCGGCGAGGGGGGTACGGGCAGGGCGCCCGCGGTGATCGAGTGACGACGGGTGTGCCGCCTCACCACTTCGGCTCCAGCGCCGGCGTGCTCGACGCCGCGCGCTCGTGGCCGCGGCCGGTGATCAGTCGCGAGCCGCGGCCGTAGGTGAAGTAGCTGTAGGCCCATTCCAGCAGCACGCTCAGCCGGTTGCGGAAGCCGGCCAGGTACATGATGTGGAGCAGCAGCCAGAGCCACCATGCGAGGACGCCTGACACGGTGAACCGCCCGAAGTCCGCGATCGCGCGATAGCGGCCGATCGTCGCGAGGTCGCCCTTGTTCCTGTAGCGGAACGGCAGCCGGTCGCGCTGCTCCAGGGTGCGCCGGATGTTGTGCGCCGCATGCCGCCCCATCTGCATCGCCGCGGGTGCCACCGCGGGCACGGGCCTCCCATCGGTCGCTGTCGCCGCGAGGTCGCCGATCACGAACAGCTCCTCGTGGCCCGGCACGCTGAGGTCCGGCGCCACCTGCACGCGCCCGGAGCGATCGAGCGGCGCACCGAGCATCCGGCCGAGCGGGGAGGCGGCGTTGCCGGCAGCCCAGATGACCGTGCGCGTCGGGATCGTCTCGGCGCCCACCTGCACGGCGTCGGCCGTCACCGAGGTCACCAGCGCTCCGGTACGCACCTCCACGCCGAGCGCGATCAGGTCGCGGCGCGCGCGCGCGCCGAGCGCGGCGGGATACGTGGCGAGCACGCGCGATCCGCCCTCCAGCAGGAGGACGCGGGCGCGCGATGGATCGCTGCGCCGGAACTCCTCCACCATGCCGTGGTGCGCGATGGTCGCGATCATCCCGGCGAGCTCCACGCCGGTTGGGCCCGCACCCACGACCACGAAGGTGAGCAGCGCCGCACGCTCGGCGGGATCGGTGCACGCCTCCGCGCGCTCGAACGCGGCGAGGATCCGCTGCCGGATCTCCACGGCGTCGTCGATGCTCTTGAGGCCCGGGGCCACGGCCTCCCATTCCGGGTGGCCGAAGTAGGCGTGGCGTGCGCCCGACGCCACGATCACGAAATCGTAGGGCAGCGCGCCGGCGCTCGAGGTGGTGACGGTGCGCCGCTCGACGTCGATGTCGGTGACCTCGGTCATGAGCACCGTGGTGTGCCGCTGCTTCCGCAGCAGCCATCGGATCGGCGCCGCGATGTCCGCCGGCGTGAGCGTCGCGGTGGCCACCTGGTAGAGGAGCGGCTGGAAGACGTGATGATTGGTGCGGTCGAGCACCGTCACCTCGACGTCGTCGCGCTTCAGCGCGCGCGCGGCGTAGAGCCCCCCGAACCCGCCGCCGATGATGACGACGCGCGGCTTCCGGTGCTCGGTCATCCAGGGCTTCGCGGCAGCCGTCATCCGACCCTCCTCGACCTTCATGCCCCTCGCGCCGCCGCAATGAGCGGGCCGGGCGCACCACTGGATTCACCTCATCTGCGCCGCGAGCGGATGGGCTGGTCACTCCGTCCGGTCACTCAGTCCGGTCACTCAGTCGAAAGGGGACAGACGATGGAATGGAGGGGACGGAGCAGGACGGATACCTCCCTCGGTTGGCCATGTCGCACTGATCCAGGCCCTGCAGCATCCAGAACGCATGGGCGTTTTTGGGGACGTGGCGCTGTACCATCCCTGAAGGGTCAGCCCGAGGCTGTCATCCGTTCTGCTCCGCCCCCCTTCCGTTCAATCGTTTACCCCCCCTTCGACTGAGGGACCAGACGGCGTGACCAGACGGAGGGACCAGACGGAGGGACCAGACGGAGGGACCAGACTGAGTGACCAAAACTCCCCGCTCGCTGCGCGAACGGAGCAGCACCATCATCCCGCCGGCACTCGTGCCGGGCGGGAATCGCCGGCCCAGCGCGCCCCAACGGTGATGGCCAGCACCAGCAGGATGAGCAACACGCTGTAGGCCGCCGCGGTGCCGAACGAGAGGGAGCGCACCTGGGCCAGGATCTCCACGGAGATGGGCCGGTTGGCGTGCGTGTAGAGCACCACGCTGGCCACGAACTCGCCGACCGCCGCGACGGCGGCCAGCATCGTGCCCGCCACGAGTCCCGGCCGCGCCGCGGGCAGGATCACGCGGCGCAGCGCGAGCCACCGGGATGCGCCCAGACCGCGCGCGGCGTCTTCCAGCGTGGGATCCATCTGCCGCAGCGACCCCTCGATGGCGCTCGTGACCAGGGGGATGTTGCGGATGAAGTACGCCAGCGGCAGGATCCAGAAGGTGCCCACCAGGAGCACCCGCAGCTGGAGCGGCGCCGTCCGGTCGAACGTCGCGGCGAGGCCCAGCGCGATGGCCGTGGCGGGGATGGCCCAGGGGAGCGCCGCCACGAGCGCCACGAGCCGCCGCCCGGGCGCCTTGGAGAGCACCACCACGTACGCGATGGCGAAGCACACGATGGCGTTCGCCACCGTCGCGATGGCCGACATCCCGATGCTGTTCGTGATCGGCCGCCAGAGCGCGCGCTCGGTGGCGAGCTTGCGGTAGTTGTCGAGCGTGTATTCGGGGGGCAGCAGCTGCGTGGTCCATGCGCCGTCGCGCGCGAACGAGACGAGCACCACCATCAGGTGCGGCAGCACGAGAAGGATCACCAGCGCCGCGGCGAGCATGGGCAGCAGCGTGCGCGCCGCGCCCGACCGCGCGCCGGCCCGCGTCGCGCGCCCCTTCCCCGCCATCGCGGTGGGACGCCGCCCCTCCATCCGGCGCAGGAGCAGCAGCGCCACGACCGCCGTCACCGCGAGCACCGTCGTCTCCACGTACGCCAGGCCGATGGAGCCATTCAGCTTGGACACCAGGATCTGCGTCGCCAGCACCCGCGCGCCGCCACCGAACACGTACGGTGCGGAGAACGAGCCGAGCGCGCTCATGAAGACCAGCAGCATCGCACCCGCGATGGCCGGCATGAGGAGCGGCAGCGTGACGCGGCGCAGCAGCAGCCCACGCGATGCGCCGAGCCCCAGCGCGGCTTCGTCGAGCGTCGTGTCGTAGCGCTCCAGCCCCGCGCTCACGAAGAGGAAGACGTACACGTACATCGTGTACGCGTGCACGAAGATCACCGCGGTGAGCCCCTGGAGCGACCATGGGGGCTCGTGCAGCCCGAGCATCCGCTGCACGATGCGCGTGACGACTCCGCTCTCCCCATACAGGAACAGGAAGGCGAGCACGCCGACGAGCGGCGGCAGCGCGGCCGGCAGCGTCGCCACGCCCCCGAGCAGCCGCCGCCCGCGAAACTCGGTGCGCGTCAGCAGGAAGGCCAGCGGCACGCCGAGGAGCAGCGCCGCCACCACGGAGCCGATTGCGACGATCACCGTGCCGCGCAGCGCATCGAGGTCGGCGGGACTCGCCGCGAACTCGCGCCACGCGCCCAGGCCCCCGGCGAAGGAGCCGATGACGATCGACGCATTCGGGTAGACCACGCTCCACAGGAGCAGCGCGAGCAGCCCGAGCGAGACGACCGCCAGCCCCGTGTTCGGCGCGCGCCGGATACCGCGCGAGGGGGGCGGGATCAGCGCCGACGACGCGGTCAGCAGCCGGAGGTCGCGCTCCTCGCGTGCGCCGTCCTGCTCGTCGCGCATCACGCGGGCACCACCGCCACGGGCACGCCCGACAGCTGCACGCCGGTGCGGGCGCCCTCGGCCGCGCCGTACCCGTCGCCGGTCACCTCCACCTCGGCGCCATTCGCGAGTCGCACGCGGTAGACGGTGTGGCCCCCCGCGAACCGGCGGCCGAGCACTTCGCCTCGCCATGCGGGCGCGCTGAGGTTGAGCGCGAGCACGAGCGACTCCGGGCGCAGCACCGCCGACACCGGTCCTCGCGCCACGCCGTCCGGCTGCCGTGCGGGCGCCTCCAGCGTCACCCCCTCCACCGTGATGGCCACGCGGTCGCCGCGCTGCTCGGCGGGCAGCATCACCGCGCGGCCCACGAACTCCGCCACCTCGCGCGTCGCCGGCGTGTGGTACAGCGCCTCCGGGCTGCCCACCTGGAGCAGGCGGCCACGGGAGAGCATCGCCACGCGGTCGGCGACGGCGAACGCGTCCTCCTGGTCGTGCGTCACGAAGAGCGCGGTGACCCCGGAGCGGCGAAGCGTGAGGCGCAGCTCGTCGCGCATCGTCTGCCGCAGCGTGGGGTCCAGGTTGGAGAGCGGCTCGTCCAGCAGGAGCACGCGCGGCGCGATCACCAGCGCCCGTGCCAGGGCGACCCGCTGCTGCTCCCCCCCGGAGAGTGCCTGCACCGGGCGCGCGGCCTTGTCGCCCAGCCCCACCCCGGCCAGGCTCTCCCGCGCGCGCGCGAGGCGCTCGGCCTTGCCCACCCCACGCGCCTCGAGACCGAACGCCACGTTCTCCTCCACCCGCATGTGCGGGAAGAGGGCGTAGTGCTGGAACACCATGCCGAATCCGCGGCGCTGCGGCGGCTCATGCGTGATGTCGCGGCTCCCGCGCTCGTCGGCGGTCAGCACGCGTCCGCGGTCCGGCGCCTCGTAACCCGCCGCGATGCGCAGCGTGGTCGTCTTGCCGGAGCCCGAGGCGCCGACGAGGGCGACGAGCTCGCCGGGCGCGATGGACAGCGAGAGATCGTCCACCGAGGGGTCCGCGTTGCCCGCGTAGCGCTTGCTGACGCCCTCGAGCGTGAGCGCGCCCGGGACGTCGGCCGCGGGCGCAGCGGCGGGGCGCGGGGCGCTCACTTGCCTCGGCGGCTGTTGCGCACGTTGGCGTCCCAGAACTTCATCCAGCCGTCGAGGGAGTCGGCGATCAGCTTCTGGTCGCCGGGCATCGGCCTCACCTCGGCGCGCGCGCGCCGCACGAGCACGGGGAGCGAGTCCTCCACGAGGTCGGAGCGTGCGGGGATCCGGAGGAACTTCGTGGCCGCCTGGTTCATCGCGGCGGGGGTGGTGACGAACTCGTAGAACTGCCGTGCCGCCGCCGGGTTGCGCGCGCCGTGCACGATGCCGATGGCGTCGACCAGGAGCGGGGTGCCGCTCGCCGGGATCACGTAGGCCACCGGGGTCTTCGTCCGCTGCTCGAGCGTCGCGATGTCCGGCATGTTGTACAGGGTGATCGTGCCCTCCTCGCGGCCCAGCTTCTGATAGAGCATCGCGGGGTTGAGCACGTACTCCTTCGTGTTGCCGTCGAGACGGCGGAGCCATTCCCAGCCGGCCTGGGTGCTCCCCGTCTGCGCGATGCTGCGCGCGAGGATCGCCCCGAAGATCGCGCGCATGGAACCGCTCGCGATGGGGTCGCGGATCAGCACCTTCCCCTTCCACTTCGGATCGAGCACCGCGTCCCAGTCCTTCGGCGCGTCGGCCTGGCTCACCGCGTGCGTGTTGTACGCGATGACCTCGGGGGTCATGTAGGTGCCGTACCAGCGTCCCTGCGCGTCGTGCGCGTCGGCGGGGACCTTGGTGGCCCACGTCGGCGTGTAGGGATCGAGCAGCCCCTCGCTCGCGGCGCGGCTGAAGATCTCGGCGGGTGCGCCGAACCAGAGGTCCGCCTGCGGGTTGGCCTGTTCCGCGCGCAGCCGGTCCAGCACCTCCTGCGATCCCATGTCGATCCACTGCACGTCCACCGTGGGGTGGACCGCCTCGAAGGCCTGCTCGTAGTACTCGAGCAGCTCCTTGCCGTGCGGCGAGTACACCGTGAGCACGGTGCGCCCGTCGCCGCCCGAGCAGGCGGTGAGCAGGGCGGCGAACAGCAGGGCCAGCAGCGGACGTCGACGTTCCATGATGCGGGGTTCGATGTGGAGCCGGAGCTACGGGACGGGCTGCACCGGCGCGCCGGACTTGCCGTTGGCCGCGAGCAGGTTGAGAAAGATGCGCGCGGGACCCGGCTTTCCCGCGGGAAGCTGCCGGAACAGCGCCAGGGTGGTGTACACGAAGGCACCCTTCCCGAGCGGGGCGACGAGCACCGCGTTCGCGTTGGCCGGCTCGCCGGGGTCGTGCATCTCCAGGAGACGCTGGTAGCGCGGGTCGGCGCTCGTCGGCATGTACGTCGCGCGCTCCTGGACCCAGTCGGCGAAGTCGGCGGGGGTGATGCGGTTGGGCGACGCGAGCAGCGGCGAGCGCGGATCGAGCACGGTGACCGGCGCATTCTCGTCGGTCACGCGCTCGGCGGTGCGGGCGAGCGTCACGGGATACGGCAGGACGCCCGGCGCCTGGATCTCCGCCTGCCCGTACTGCACCACCACCGTTCCGCCGCGCCGCGCGTAGTCCTGGAGCCGCGGCGCGAGCGCCGTGAGGAGCGGGCTCGCGGCGAACGCTCGCGGTCCCACCACCACCGCGCCGTAGCGCGAGAGATCGGCCGTCGCGAGCAGCTCGGGCGTCAGCAGCGTCACGCCGATGCCGAGCTGGTGCAGCATGGGCGCCACGTTGTCACCCACGCCGCGGATGTAGGCGATGGTCGGATCGCGCGGCAGCGCCGCATCCACTGCCTCGATCTGCACCCGCGCAATGCGATAGTAGCGCAGCGGGCGGATGTGCTCATAGGTGATCGGCAGCCAGCCGGCCACCGACCGCTCGCCGTTGCTGGTGGCCACCGCGTTCACGAAGTGCCGGCCCGCCGGCAGCCGGCCGCGCACGTGATACACGAGCGTGGCGCCGCCGAACGGGGGCAGCGCGACGCGACGCACCAGCGAGTCGGTGGTGAGCCCCGCCGGCAGCGAGAGCTCCACCGTGACGCCGCGCGGCGCGGACGACGAGGACCGCACGCTGAGCGTGAAGTCCCGGTTGATCGTCACGCCGGTGCGCGCATACTCCACTTCGTCCTCGAACAGGAGGCTCACCGGGAGCACGGACGCGACCGGTCGACGGCGCTCGCCGCGGGCCGGGTCGGCATAGCGGTAGACCACGGGGCCGGCGTCGGCGATGAACGATTCCCCCGCGATCCGCAGCGCGACGCGGGTGTGCGTCTCGCTCACGCGGTCCTCGCCGATCGCGATGTTCGCCGTCTGTGGCCAGCCGAACGGCGGCATGTTGAACAGGTCGGCCCCGCTCTGGAGGCCGCGCTCCATCCACCAGGACACGCTCGCGCGGTTCGTCTGCAGCGGGAGGGTCAGGCGCGCGGCGCTGTCGGGCGGCACGGTCGTCGCCTCGCCGCTCACGCCGGGTCCGATGGCGTCCATCATCCATACCGACGCGCCCTCGAGCCGCACGTCGCCGCGGCCCTGGTTGTACACGGTCACCGTCACCGGCATCGTGTCGTGCACCGCCAGCAGCTCGCGCGGCGCGGTGGCTTCCACGAGCACCCCAGCCGCGGAGAGCAGTGCGGCCTGCGCGCGACGCTGCGCCGTCTCCAGCGAGAGGGCGAGATCGCCGTTCACGCCGAAACATCCCGCGGCATACCCGGTGTGCGGGCAGGGCAGCCCGGCACGCGCGCGGTCCAGCAACCCCGCCACGCGGGCGAGCGGCGTCACCATCGTCCATGGCGCCGTCAGGTCCTCCACGCGGCGCACCGCGGCGATCGCGGCATCCAGCGAGTCCAGCGCGCCACGCGAGGCCGCCGGCAGCGTTGCCGCACCGAAGCGGTTCCACCCCGTGGCCAGCGAGTCGAGCGGCGAGCGCTCCCGCGCTGCGGGCGTGCCGACGCGCGATGCCTCGAGCTTCAGGTAATCCATCGAGGTGCCGCGGCGCTGCAGCGAGCCGAATCCCTGCGAGAGGTGCTGCGACCGGCTCTCCGACGCGATCTCCGCGTAGCTCTGGCCGCGCAGCGCGCTCAGCTCGCCCACGTTGAAGGCGACCGTCGCCTCCTGCGGCGCGAAGCGCGCGGCGCGGTAGAACTTCGCGGGCGACCACGGGCCGAGGCCGAGCGTCGTGCTGCGGGGAAAGCGCACGGTGTCGGCGGCGGCGTCGAACACCTCGCGCGCCAGGATGCCCGAGACCTGATGGTGCCCGTGGCCGTCGCGCGGCGTGCCGCTGAACACGGCGACGATGACCTGCGGCCGGAAGGCGCGCACCACCGTCACCATGTCGCGCAGCACCGAGTCCCGGGGCCAGTGCGTGTACGTCTCCTCGGCGCTCTTGCTGAACCCGAAGTCGTAGGCGCGCGTGAAGAACTGCCGTCCCCCGTCCAGGCGTCGCGCGGCGAGCAGCTCCTCCGTGCGGATCATGCCCAGCAGCGGACCGAGCTCGTTGCCGATCAGGTTCTGGCCGCCGTCACCACGCGTGAGGGAGAGATAGCCGGTCTCTACCTGCCGCCCACGCGCGAGCCAGGTGAGGAGCTGCGTGTCCTCGTCGTCGGGGTGGGCGCCGACGAGGAGCACGCGCGCCGTCACGTCGAGCCCCGCGACCGCCTCGCCCAGCGCGGTCGCGCCGCGCTCCTGTGCGGCGAGGAGGCGCGGCGCGAGAAGCAGGGTGGCGAGGGCGAGGCGGCAGAGCAGGATCATGTGGCGTGCGTGATGGGGAACGGAGGGATGTGGCGGGCGGCGGAACGGTGATGGTCCGTGTGCGCGATTCGCGAATTTGTTGTCGGGGGGGGGCCCCCACGGTCTCAGGACCCGCGCGCGCGCGACCCGACCGCCAGAATCCTCCTGCCTCGTCCGCCGTTCCCGCCGCCCTCGCCACCGCGCGCGGACAGCCATTGTCCGCGCGCGCCTCCCTCACACCTTCGCCGGCTTGCCCCGGGCTGGGGGCTTCGGCGTCATCGTCTCCATCGCGATGCGCTTCTGCTCCAGCTTGTGCGCCTTCTCGTACCCCTCCGCGGGGCTCGCCCGCTCCGGCCGGCCGATGTAGCGGATGGTGAGCATGTTGCCGGTGGCCACGCGAAGCTGCGGTGCCGCGTAGCTCCAGGCGCCCATGTTCTTCGGCTCCTCCTGGGCCCACACGACCTCCTCCAGGTTCGGATACCGGTCCACCACCGCGGCCAGCGCATCGCCGGGCCAGGGATAGAGCTCGTCCACGCGCACGAGCGCGACCTCCGCACTCTCGAGTGGCTTGTCGGGCGCGTCGCCGCGAGCCGCCACGAGGTCGTAGTACATCTTCGCCGTACACAGCACGAGGCGCCGCACCTCGGAGGTCCGGTCGCCGATCTTCGCGTCGTCGATCACCGGAACGAAGCTCCCCGTGGCGAGTGCCTCGATGGTCACCGCCGCCGCGGGCAGGCGCAGGAGGCTCTTCGGCTGCATCAGCACCATCGGGCGCTTGTCCTGCCGCAGCGCCTGCCGGCGCAGGATGTGGAAGTACTGCGCCGGCGTGCTCGGGTAGGCCACGATCATGTTGTCCTCGGCGCAGAGCTGGAGGAACCGCTCCAGGCGCGCGCTCGAGTGCTCCGGCCCGCCCCCCTCGTACCCGTGGGGCAGCAGCAGCACGAGACCACTGCGCTGTCCCCACTTCGCGCGGTCGGCCGAGATGAACTGGTCGATGATCGGCTGCGCGACGTTGACGAAGTCGCCGTACTGCGCCTCCCACAGCACCAGGTCCTTGAGCGAGCCGGTGCTGAAGCCGTACTCGAAGCCCATCACCGCCGTCTCGGAGAGCGCGCTGTTGTAGATTTCCAGCCGTCCGGTCGCCTCCGGGATGTTGGCGAGCGGCGTGTACGTCGCGCCGGTCTCCACATCGTGCAGCACCGCGTTGCGGTGGCCGAAGGTCCCGCGTTCCGCATCCTGCCCGCTCATGCGGATGTTGATGCCGTCCTGGAGCAGGGAGCCGAAGGCGAGCGCCTCGCCCAGGCCCCACTGGATGTTGCCCTTCGCGATCTCCTCGCGCCGGCGCTCGAGCACCTTCCCGAGCGTGCGGTGCGGCGTGAACCCCTGCGGGAACGCGAGCGTCGCCTCGTTCAGCGCACGCAGCCGCTCGGCGGGCACGCCCGTCGCGGGCTCCGCCGCCGGCGCCGGGGCGCCCTTGGCGC
>JAQBPZ010000352.1 GCA_028287225.1 Gemmatimonadota bacterium | reverse complement strand
CCGCCAAGGGCGGCGTAGCCGCCCGCCCGCCCAGGCGTAGCGGCGCCGCTGCGCGGCAGCCGCCGCAGCCGCCGCAGCCGCCCCCCAAGGGTCGCGTTCCACGCGACCCGCCCGCCAAGGCGTCGTGCCGAAGGCATGCGCCGTCCGGTTAACTTCCGTCATGCCCATCCGTCCCGCCGTCCTGCTTCTGTCAGGCGGTCTCGATTCCACGACGATGCTCGCGTACGCCGTCCACCACGGCTTCGACGTGCACGCGATGACCTTCCGCTACGGCCAGCGGCATGCCTTCGAGATCGAGGCGGCGCGGCGGGTCGCCACCGCGTTCGGGGTGCGCGACCATGTCGTCGTCGACATCGACCTGCGGACGTTCGGGGGCTCGGCGCTGACCTCCGACATCGCCGTGCCCAAGGACCGCTCCGCCGATGCCATGGCGCACGGGATCCCCATCACGTACGTCCCGGCGCGCAACACGATCTTCCTCTCCTTCTGCCTCGCGTGGGCCGAGGTCCTCGGCGCCACCGACATCTTCATCGGCGTCAACGCCCTCGACTATTCCGGCTATCCCGACTGCCGCCCCGAGTACATCGCCGCCTACCAGCACATGGCGAACCTCGCGACGCGCGGCGGCGTGGAGGGCGAGACGCCACTCACGATCCAGACGCCGCTCCTTCATCTCACGAAGCGCGAGATCGTCGAGCTGGGCCTGTCGCTCGGCGTCGATTACGGGATCACGCTGAGCTGCTACGACCCCTCGCCGGCGGGTGAGGCCTGCGGCCACTGCGACGCCTGCCGCCTGCGGCTCAAGGGGTTCGCCGAGGCGGGCGTGACGGATCCGGCACCGTACACGGCCGCGTAGCCGATGCCCTACACGGTCAAGGAGATCTTCTACACGCTGCAGGGTGAAGGACAGAACGCCGGCCGGCCGGCGGTGTTCTGCCGCTTCAGCGGCTGCAACCTCTGGACGGGGCGCGAGCGGGACCGCCATCGCGCGGTCTGCCAGTTCTGCGACACCGACTTCATCGGCGTCGGTCCGGATGGCGGCCGCTTCGCCGACGCGGCGGCGCTGGCGGAGACGGTGCTGTCGCGCTGGCCCTCCGTGCACGAAGGGCGCGCGGTGGGCGGACGCCCGCTCGTGGTGTGCACCGGCGGCGAGCCTCTCCTTCAGCTCGACGCCGACGCCATCGACGCGCTGCACGCGCGCGGCTTCGAGGTCGCGGTGGAGACCAATGGCACCCAGCCCGCGCCGCCGGGCCTCGACCACATCTGCGTGAGCCCCAAGGCCAACGCGCCGCTCGTGCTCACGGCGGGCACCGAGCTCAAGCTCGTTTTCCCGCAGCAGCATCCCGACGCGCAGCCCGAACGCTTCGCGTCGCTCGCCTTCGACGTCTTCCTGCTGCAGCCCATGGACACGGGCGACGAGGCCGCGACGCGCGCGAACACCGCCGCGGCGCTCGCCTACTGCCTGGCGCATCCGCAGTGGCGCCTCTCCCTCCAGACGCACAAGCTGCTCGACATCCGCTGAGCGACGGAGTCGCGCGTACGGCTGCGGCCTTCCACGTCCGCGTGCGCTACGGCCTTCCACGTACGCGAATCGTCCCGAATGTGAAGCGAATCGTCGCGACCCGATGCAACCCCACGATTCACGTGCATTCGCTGCCCATTCGCTGAGATTCGCGTTCGCGACAGGCAAAGGCCGGGCGCAGGAACCGTGGTGACGAGGGTCACGAACGAGAGGGCCGTGAGACGGCGCAAGTCGTTGTCATCTAACGGCTTGCAATCCCTGTGACAACCGGGCTCCACCGTGTGACGGTCGAACGGTAACAGCCGTGTTCGGCGGCTCGTCCTGTGCATGTAGCGGCCTGTGCCGCGTGTCACAGCGGACTCGTTCGCATCGCTTCAGGTTGACCTCGCCGGCACTGGTGGATACGATCCTCGTACCGCTGTGCCTGGCCATCGTTGCCGAGCCCGATCGTCGGTCCGATGAATTCCAGAGCCCCGGCCTCACATGACCCTGCCCGTCATCGCCTCCGCCTCGCGCCGTCAGCTCCTGCTGCGTTCCCTGGCAGGATGCATCCTCGTGGCCGCCTGCGCCCTGCCGGCGCGCGCACAGGAAGGCCCCGCGCCGCTGGATGCCCCCAAGCCGTTCACCGCGTGGAGCAACTCGGTGCATGCCTTCCGGGACTCGCTGGTCACCATGGCGCGGGCGCAGGTCGGCACGCGCTACGTGCGGGGCGGCCAGTCGCCGGATCGTGGCTTCGACTGCAGCGGACTGATTCGCTACGTGATGGCGGGGCTGCACGTGCGCGTGCCGCGCACCGCCGCCGAGCAGGCGGCCGCGGGCCTCGCGGTGTCGCGCGACACGGCGCGCCTGCGCCCCGGCGACCTGCTCACCTTCGGAAAGGGCAGCCGCGGCGTCAGCCACATCGGCATCTACGTCGGCAACGGCCGCTACGTCCATGCGTCCAGCGTTGCGGGCCGCGTGATCGAGAGCGACATCGAGCGCCCGAAGTCGCCGCTGATCAGGAAGTGGCGCGGCGTGCGGCGTGTCGTCGCGACCGACGCCGACTCCCTCGCGAGCGACAAAGGGGATGGCTGAGCGCCGCGCGCGGCGATGACGCAACGAAGAAGGGGAGACGCCGGACGGCGTCTCCCCTTCGTGCATCGGTACGCCGAGGCGTTCACTTCCGTGTGCGCGGCGTGAGTCGCCCGTCCGGCTCTCCGCGCGCTCCCGTGAATGGGAAGTCGAGCCGCGAGAGGGAGTCCACGAGCACCACGGCGCGGCCCTCCGGGTCGCGATCCAGCACGCCCGGCGCATGCTGCCGCGTGGGCGTGAGCGACGCGCTGCGCACGCGGCCGGTCGTGTCGATGGTCGTGCACAGCACGGCGCCGCGGTTGAGCGGCTCCTTCAGCACGAACGGCCCGTACGTGAGCAGGTTGCCGAGCGAGTACGCGATCAGAGCCCCGCCCGCGCGCCACTCCACGCCGCGCAGCACGTGCGGGCCGTGCCCGATCACGAGCGCCGCGCCCCCGCGCACCGCTGCATCCGCGAACGCCACCGGATTGCCGCGATCGATGTGCAGGAACAGCTCGCGCTGGTCGAGCGTGCGCTGCGCGCCGCGCCCCTCCGCGCCGAGGTGCATGGTGACGATCACGACCGGGAAGCGCCGCGCGGCGCGCGCCACGTGCCGGTACACCGCGGCGGTATCGCGCGCATCGGGCGTGTCGTTCGAGGTGTAGAAGCCCAGCACGCCGATGCTGTCGCCCGACGGCGTCCGCACCGCGGTGGCCAGCGTGTCCGCGCCCGTCACGAGCACCCCCGCGGCGGTGAGCGCCGCCACGGTGCTGTCGACGCCGGCATCGCCCGCGTCGCGCGCGTGGTTGTTCGCGACGTTGCCGACCACCACGCCAGGCGACACGGCGCGCAGCGCGGCCGCGGCGGAGGGCGGCGAGCGGAACGCGAAGCAGTTCGTGGAGCGCGGCCCGCACTTGGACGGCGTGTTGCCGGCACCGATGGCCGACTCCACGTTCAGCAGCACGATGTCGCCCTCGCGCACCAGGGGGCGAAGGGGCGCGAGCAGCGTCGCGGGATCGTCGTGCATGCCGAACTGCGTGCGCAGCCGCGTGGTCGCTTCCCGCGACCACTCGGGGAACAGGTTGGTGCCGAGCGTCACGTCGCCGCC
>JAQBPZ010000340.1 GCA_028287225.1 Gemmatimonadota bacterium | reverse complement strand
TGCCGCTCGGCCTGCACCACGGTGACCGGCGTGGCGGGAGCCGGCGCCTTCGCGGTGGCGCGCGTGGCCGGCGACGCGCTGGCGCCGATGGCCTCCATGCCGTCGAAGGCGAGCAGGTGCACCGCGCCGGCATCCACCTTCGCGAGCGCGTCGCGCAGGTGCGGCACCATCGTCTCCAGGTCGGCGATGAGCGGCATGTCGGCCCGCGCCCGCGTCACGTCGGCCAGGTCGATCGTCGCGAGCACGAGCGCCTCGTCCCAGAGCGGCCCGCGAACGCGCACCTCGCCCTTGGGGCCCGCGAGCATCGCGGCGCCCGGAAACTGCTTGCCTCCCTCGCTGCCCACGAGGTGCACGAGCGCGACGTACACGCCATGCTCGTCGGCCATGTCCCGCGCCAGGCGCTCCCAGCGCGAGACGCTGGCGGGCCCGGGCACGTCGTCGTGCCGGGGCCATGCGCCGCGGGCCGGCGGCGCCGTGGGCACGATGATCAGCTGCGCGCCGTCCAGCGCGACGATCGAGCCGGTGAGCGAATGCCACGCGTCCTCGCACACCAGCATCGCCGCGCGGCCCCACGGCGTGTCGAAGGCCCGGATCTCGCGCCCGCGCTCCACGAACCGCTCCTCGTCGAACATGCCGTACGTGGGAAGGAACACCTTGCGGTGCACGTGGCGCACGAGCGGCACCGTCTCGCCGAGCGTCACGTACAGCGAGCTGTTGAAGAGGCGATTGCGCCACACCTCGTAGAAGCCGATGCACACGTCCACCGGCCGGCCGCCCCCGTACGCGCGCTGCAGGTCCGCGGCGAGCTGTCCGGCGGTCACGGCGTGCTCCCGGACTCCGCCCTCCAGGTAGTACCCGCTCACCGCCGTCTCGGGGAAGCAGACCAGGCCGGGCGCCGGTTCCAGCGCGGCGGCCTGCGCCAGCAGCGCCCCGATGCGTGCGATGTTGCCGGCATGATCGCCCTTGCGGGGCTGGAACTGTGCGAGCGCGATGGTGAGGGCAGGAGCCATGGGATAAGAATTGCCCCGGGGGGAGGCGAGGGCAACTGTTGCGACGAAGGGCGTTTGCGGTTTGCAGTGAGCGGTTGGCGGTAGAAACGTCCCGAGGCCGGACCGCTCTGCCAACGGCAATCGCAACGGCAACGGCAAGGGCGTTTGCGGTTTGCAGTGAGCAGTTGGCGGTAGAAACGTCCCGAGGCCTGACCGCTCACCGCTCACCGCAAACGCCGTTCACGCCTTACCGTTCAATGTGACCCCCGCCGCCGCCGACCCGTCCGCAGGGTAACCATCTTTCACGTCATGCACCCGATTCGCACCGCCCTTCCCGCGCTCGTCCTCGCGCTCTCTGCGTCCGCCGCCCAGGCGCAGGCCGCCGCACCACGGTCCACCGGACAGGTGTGGCAGATCGTTCCCCAGCCCCAGTCGTCGCTCGTGTACGCGCGCGACGGCTCGCTCATCGGGGAGATCGGCCGCGAGTCGCGCACCAGCATCTCCATCCGCACCCTGCCGAAGTACGTCGGCGCGGCGTTCGTCGCCGTGGAGGACCAGCGGTTCTACCAGCACGACGGAGTGGACCTCATCGGCGTGGCCGGCGCCATCAAGGGCAAGCTTCTGGAGCGCATTACCGGCGACCACCGCGGCGGCGCCAGCACGATCACCCAGCAGCTCGTCGGCAACCTGCATCCCGACCAGATCGACCGGCGCGACATGAGCGTCGCGCGCAAGTTCCACGAGCAGCAGGCGGCGCGCGAGATGGAGCGCCACTACTCCAAGGAGCAGATCCTCGAGGGGTACCTCAACACCATCAACTTCGGGCACGGCTGGTACGGCATCGAGTCCGCCTCGCGCCACTACTTCGGCAAGCCCGCGGCGCGCCTCACCCTCGCCGAGGCCGCCACGCTCGCCGCGCTGCCCAAGACGCCGGTGGGCTACGACCCGGGCCGCTTCCCCGAGAAAGCGCGCGCGCGCCGCAACCTCATCCTCGGCCTGATGCTCCAGCAGGGCGTCATCGGCTCGGCCGACGCGGACCGTGCGATGGCCGAGCCGGTCGTCACCGCGCCCAACGCCGGCATGGCGGTGCAGGCCGCCTACTTCGTCGACGCCGCGCGCCAGGCCGCCGAACGGGCGGGGGTGCCCGTGATGAACGGAGGCTACAAGGTGTACACGACGGCCGACGTCGCCCTCCAGCGCGCCGCCGTCGACGCGCTGGTGGACGGCACGCTCAAGGTGGAGCAGCGCCCCGGGTACAGGCATCCGCCGCTCGCCACGGCGCCGAACAAGACGGACGCCCTCGAGGGTGTGGTGGTCGCGGTGGAGCCGTCCACGGGCGACGTGCGCGCGCTCGTGGGCGGCCGCAACTATGCGCTGGCGCCCTTCAATCGCGCCACGCTGTCCCTGCGCCAGCCCGGCTCGTCATTCAAGCCCTTCGTGTACGCCAAGGCGCTCGAGGACAGCATGAGCGCCGCGAGCATCGTCCCCGACACGGCCATCTCGGTGGACATGGGCAACGGAAACGTCTACGCCCCGGAGAACGCGGACGGGAAGTTCATGGGTCCGATCACCCTGCGCGAGGCGCTGATCCACTCGCGCAACCCGGTGGCGGTGCAGCTCGGCATGCGCGTGGGATACGACTCCATCGGCGCGGTGGCGCGCCGCGCCGGCATCTCCACCCCGATCGCCCCGGTGCCGGCGAGCGCCCTCGGCGCGTCGGTGGTGCGGCCGCTCGACTACGTGGCCGCCTACTCGGTCTGGGCCAACCTCGGCAGCAGCGTGGAGCCGCGCATCGTCACGCGCATCGAGGATCCGCAGGGCAGGGTGGTCCTCACGCGGCCGCCCTCGCTCCCACGGTCGGTGATGGATCCGCGCATCGCGTTCATCATGCGCGACATGATGCGCGACGCCACCGAGCGCGGCACCGGTGGGCCGGCGCGGCGCGCCGTGCCGTACAACATCCCGATCGCGGGCAAGACCGGGACGACCAACGACAACGTCGACGTCTGGTTCATGGGGATGACCCCGGACCTCGTCGCCGGCGTGTGGCTCGGCTTCGACCGCCCCAAGACGATCACGCCGGGCGCGGCCGGCGGCTCGCTCGCCGCGCCGATCTGGGGGGCGATGATGGCGAAGTACTACGCGGGCCGCAGTGCCCCGGCACCGTGGACGCCGCCCCTCGGCCTCGTGACCGCCGAGATGAGCCGCGTCACCGGCCAGCTCGCCGACAGCACGACGGCGCCGAAGGAGCGCTACACGGAGTACTTCGTGCCCGGCACCGAGCCCGAGCCGCTGCGCAGCGTGCCGTGGAAGGGCACGGTGTTCGGTGCGATCATTCCGAACAACGAGTAACGAGGACAGAAAAACGAGTAACGAGTAACGAGTAGGTCGAGGGGCATCCCGGGCGGCGGTGTCACCCGCAGCGACGCTGTCGGGGCACACTCTCCCGTGACTGGGGCTGGCCATGAGCACGGGACAGTAGATCCCGACACTCGGTCACTGCGCTCCCTCGTGCGGGACGACATCCGCCCGGGAGGCCGACCTGCAGGTTACTCGTTACTCGTTACTCGTTTTTCAGTTCGCTTCCCCCTCCCAGTCCGTCAGCGCCGCCACGACCATCGTGACTGCGGTGAGGCCGAGGAAGAAGTTGCGTGCCGGGCGATTGTCGGCAAAGCCGAGGAGCCACGGCGCCGCCGGCAGCGCCAGCCCGATCGCGAGCTCGGCCGCGCCGTGCGCCTTGAACGGCACCACGCGCTTCACGCCGAGCGGATAGTCGGTCATCGCGGACAATCCCGTGTAGCCGCCGGCGAGCGAGTCGGCGAGCATCCGGGCCGGCTTCGGAAAGCCGAGCAGCCGCGGCGCGATGGCGACCGCGGCCGAGGTGGAATAGTCGATCACGCCGTGCAGGCGGGGCGAGATGGGCTTGCGCATGCGAAGTCTCCGGGTCGGGTGGACGACCGCATTGCGCGAAAGGCATTCCAGCGGCCCGGTGGCCCGCGCGATGCGCCTGTCCCTGCATTCCCTCATGCAGGAGCGACGATGGCCGCACGAAAGACGGGCTCCACCCGGTCCACACGGAAGACGACGCGCACGAAGAACCCCCGCGAGCGCGGCGCGAAGCCCCCGTTTCCCAAGGCGAGGAAGGTTCGGGCGCCGGGCCTCGAGTCCGAGCTGCGTCCGGCGGCCGACCACGGCGAGACCTCCTATCGCGGCAGCGGCCGGCTCGAAGGGAAGGTGGCGCTCGTCACCGGCGCGGACTCCGGGATCGGTCGCGCCGTCGCGCTCGCCTTCGCACGCGAGGGGGCCGACGTCGCCATCTCCTACCTCAGCGAGGAGGAGGACGCCGCGGAGACCGTGCGCCTCGTGGAGGGCGCGGGGCGCCGCGCCGTCAGCATCGCCGGCGACATCTCGCGCGAGGCGCACTGTCGCCGGGTCGTCGAGCGCACCGTGCGGCGGCTCGGGCGGCTGGACATCCTCGTGAACAACGCCGCCTTCCAGCGCACGCACGAGTCCATGCTCGACATTCCGAGCGCGGAGTTCGAGTACACCTTCCGGACGAACGTCTTCGCGATGTTCTGGCTCTGCCAGGCCGCGCTCGAGCACCTGCCGGAGGGCGGCGTGATCATCAACACCGCGTCCATTCAGGCGTACCAGCCGTCGCCGACGCTGCTCGCCTACGCCAGCACCAAGGGCGCCATCGTCACCTTCTCCAAGGCGCTCTCGGAGGAGGTCATCAAGCGTGGCATCCGCGTGAACGTGGTGGCGCCGGGTCCGGTATGGACGCCGCTCATCCCGTCGACGATGCCGCTGGAGGACGTGAAGACCTTCGGCAAGGACACCCCACTGGGCCGCCCTGGACAGCCGGCGGAGCTGGCGCCCGCCTACGTCTTCCTCGCCTCGGACGACTCGCGCTACATCACGGGCGAGGTGATCGGGGTGACGGGAGGGCAGCCGCTGCCGTAGTGCTGGCATGGTGCCTGTCAGGTACGGGAATTCTCGCGAACGTCGTCGGCGAATCGTCACGATCCGGCGCCTGCAGGATGTGCGTGCTTCCGACAGGAATGGTTCGCGATGATTCGCTCCACGATTCGCGGAGCTTCGCGTACGCGCCAGGGCACAGGGCCCGAACAGAGAAGTGCCCCGGTCCGCGAGGGACCGGGGCACTTCTTTCGAGCGTGGACTAGTTCAGCGTCAGGTGACGACCGGACCTGTCCGACTCGCCGTGTTAGCGGCCGAGCTTGACGACGTTCTCTGCAGCCGGGCCCTTCGCGCCCTGAACCACGTCGAACTCCACCGCCTCACCCTCGGCGAGGGACTTGAAGCCGTGACCCTGAATGGCGGAGTGGTGCACGAAGCAATCCTTCTCGCCGTTCGCGGGGGTGATGAAGCCAAAGCCCTTCGTGTCGTTGAACCACTTCACGGTGCCGGTCGTACGCATAGCTGAAACCCTCGAATGATGATTGT
>JAQBPZ010000335.1 GCA_028287225.1 Gemmatimonadota bacterium | reverse complement strand
CATCGACCACACCGTCCTGTCCGCGCTCCAGGTCGCCGCGCGCGAGCAGCTCGCGGCCCTCGCCGCCGAACCGGCGGTCGAGCCAGTCGGCACCGCGAAGGATGCGCTCCACCTCGGTCCATCCATCCCATGCCGCCGCGGCGCGGGCGCCGGCCAGGCGGAGCTCCGGGCTGGCGGAGCCTGGAGCGCGCAGGCGCGGCGCGAGCAGCGCGGAGGCACGCCAGGGGCGCCCCGCACGCACGAGGGAGTCGGCGCGCTGCACCTCCGGATCGGCGGCGAGACGTGCCACGACGATGCCGCCGGCCAGGTCGACGCCTCCACCTCCACGACTGGATGCGGCCGCGGAGCCGGCCTCGCCGTGCCCGCATGCGACGGTGCCCCACAGCCCTCCGACGAGGGGGATCAAGCTGAATCGGTTCATGGGCAGGGAGAAGTCACGATCCGTACCATGCGCACGTCCCGGATGCAGCTCGGCCGCGTCGAGTCCATCGACGCGGCCGAGCTGCATCCAGTGCGATGGGGGACTGCGCTATTGCCCGACCGCCTGCGCCGGGGACTGGAGCCAGTAGCCGAACCACTGGCGCAGGCGACCGAGGCGGTCGACCAGCAGCCATGGCTCGCCCGAGCGCGACAGCTCGTGCGTGGAGCGCGGATACCGCACCAGCTCCACGGGCACGTTCTGCTTCTTGAGCGCCATGAACCAGAGCTCCGCATTGCCCATCGGCGTACGGAAGTCGTCCTCGCTCTGCACCATCAGCGTGGGGGTCCGGACGCGGTTGACGTGCCGGATGGGCGAGAGCGTGTCGTACATGGCGAAGTTGTCCCACGGCTTGCCGTAGAACTCGAACTCGGTGAGCCCCTGCGCATCCGACGCGCCGTACCAGGAGGTCCAGTCGCTGATCATGCGGTCGGTCTGGGCCGCGCGGAACCGGGTCGTCTTCGTGGTGATCCAGGCGGTCATGAATCCGCCGTACGAGCCGCCGGTGACTCCCATGCGCGTGGAGTCGATGTCGGCGCGTGCCGCGGCGATGTCGGTCGCCTTCATCAGGTCCTGGAAGTCACGGCCGCCCCAGTCACCTCGGCTCGCGTACGTGAAGGGCGCGCCGTACCCGCTGGACCCGCGCGGGTTGGTGAAGAGCACGTACATGCCCTGCGCGGCCAGGTTCTGGAACTCGTCGAACCAGCCCTCGCCGTACTGGGAATGCGGCCCGCCGTGGATGTACAGCACCACCGGATAGCGCCGGCCCGGCTGCCAGCCGTACGGCTTCATCAGCCAGCCCTCGATCTCCATGCCGTCCACGGACTTGTACGTGAAGCGCTCCGCGTCGCTGAACGCCACGTCGCGGGTGAGCTTCTCGTTGAAGCGGGTGAGCTGCCGCTCGTTGCGGCCGTCGGCGTCGGCGATGAACAGCTCGGTGGGCCGGGTCATGCTGGTGGCGACGTAGGCGACTCGGCGCCCCGCGGGATCCCAGGTGAAGCCGCTCATCTTGCGCCGCCCCGACAGCAGGGGCGTCGCCACGCGCGTCGCGGGGTCCAGCCGGAACAGCCCGCTGCTGCCGCCGACGTCCGCGTTGAACGTCAGCGTTCCGTTCCTGGCCCAGTCGATGCCGCTCGGCTCGTAGCGGAAGTCGTCGCCGAGAACCTGACGCGGCTCGCCGCCGGTGGCGTCGACCAGGTAGACCCTGGCGCTCGACACGCGCGACGGGCGACCGATGAAGGCAATGCGGCGCGAGTCCGGGGACCAGGTCAGGTCGCTCTCCGCGCCGGTCCAGTGCGCGACCGCCCGCGGGGTGCCGCCTCCGATGCCGACCACGAAGATGTCGGCCTCGTTGCGGACGGCTTCGTCGCGACGCGCGTCATACGGGAGGTACGACAGCGAGTCCCGCTCGTGCTCCACGACCGAATCGGGGCGCAGCGCCGCATCGGCGAGGAATGCGACCCACTGGCCATCAGGGCTGACGACGGCGTTGCGTGCCGAATATGCCGTGGTGAGGATCCGGCGCTTCGGGGTGCCGTCGAAGGCCTGCGTCCACAGCTGGGAGGGACGCCAGACGCGCGCCTCGCGCGGGCCGGGCACGAAGCCGCGATCGTTGCTCTTGTAGCGCGCGTCGACGACCTGCCGGCCGTCGAACCGGGCGGGATTCGCCGGCCGGGTGATCGCGCCGTACGGGGGGCGCGCCATCGGCAGCATCTTCGCGTACGGGTCGTCCTTCATCTTCGCCGAATCGGCGGCCGGCACGCTGTCGGCATCGGCCCACACTGCGAAGCGCCCGCTGGTCGGATACGTGCCAGCCGGCGGATACTGCTCCACCTGCGCGGCTTCCCCGCCGGGCTGATCCATGCGGATGGCCCAGGAGGTTCCCTTCCCGCCGGGTCGCGTGGAGCTGAAGAAGAGGTAGCGTCCGTCCGGGGACCATCGCGCATTGCTGCTCTCCGTGCCGGGCGACGTATAGCGCTGCGGCTCGCCGCCGGCGGTGGGCACCACCCAGATCTCGTTGTGGCGCTTGTTCTCGCTCTCGCGAACGGTCGTCACGGTGAATGCGACGCGGTCGCCGGCGGGCGACATCGCCGGGGCGCTCACGGTGGAGAGCCGGTACCAGTCGGCGAGCTGGAAGGCGCGGCCGCCAGCGGGCTGTTGCGCATGCGCCACGCCGGTGATGCCGGCCACGCCGGCACCGAGCAGGACGGATACGACGAGTCGAGCGGTGGGAATCATCACGAACCTCGGATGGTGGGACATCGGGTGGGATACCTCCTGTCTACGCGCGGCGGCGCCGGGGCGCTGGCGGCTCGGGCACCCGAGGGAGTAGAACGCATGAATGGGCTGGCAGCAAGCTGCCAACCCATTCATGTTCGCTCCGGTTCGTGTCGTGCGCCCCACCAGCGCCCGGGTCACTCCCCTCGGCTATTCATACACCGGCACCGTATCAGCCGTTGGTCGCGGCGCGGTGCCCGTCGTGCCCACCCCTGGCGCCCTTCCGGCCGCCATTCTTCGCCCACTCCGCGCGGCGCTCGGCCCGCTGCGCGACGTTGGCGTCGTACACCTTCTGGTTCTCCGGCGACAGCGCGGCGCGCAGCTCCGCCTGCTCGCGGGTGCGCAGCGCCGTCAGCTGGTCGCGCGCGCCCTTGTTGCGATCCCACACGGCTCGCGCTGCTGCCGTATCACCCTTCTGGCGTGCCGCCCGCGCTTCCTGCATCGCCGGCTTCAGCGATTCGCGCAGCGACTTGCCTTCCGTCGCATACTTGCCATGGATCGTCTTGAGCCGCGCCTTCTCGGCGTCGCTCAGCTTGATGCCGCGAAGCGCGCCACCACGGCCACGCTCACCCGGCATGCCACCGCGCATCTCGTGTCGGGCGCCCTGCGCCGGCGACGCAGCGGACTGGGCCTGGGCGAGTGCAGCGGACGACACGAGCGACGCGACGACGAGTGCGATTACACGAGACTTACGCATGAAACCTCCAATGTGTTGGCGCGCTACATCGCGCATCCACTCTGGAAGACGTTGCGCGACAGCATTCGTTAAGACAGGCCCTTCACGTAGGCCACGACGCTGATCTCCACGAGGATGTCGCGGAGGTCGCACCCGACCGCGGTGCGGCTCGGAAAGGGCGCGGTGAAGAATTCCTTGTACACCTCGTTCACCGCCTCCCAGTCGCTCATGTGCTGGAGGTAGAGCGTCAGGCTCACGACATCGCTCAGCTCTCCACCGGCCTGCCGGAGGACCCGCTGCACGTTGGACAGCGTGAATCGCGCCTGGGTTGCCACGTCGTCGCCAACGAGCTCGCCGGTCATCGGGTCGCGCGGCGTCTGGCCGCTCACGTAGACGAAGTCGCCGGCGCGCACGGCGGGGCTGTACGGCCCCTTGGGCAGCGGGAACGACTTGGGGAGGAACACTGGAGTCCAGGCGGGCACGAGGCAGATGGGCTTGAGTGAGTGCACCCCGCCCGTATCAGTACGGGCAGGACATCCCGTGCGGCACGCAGCGCGTGTGGGAGGAGTACGCCGGCTCCCGCCAGAAACGCGCCGCGGCAAGTGACACGGCGCCGCGCTTCACGCGCACGGACCCCAAATCTACCTGCCGCGCGTTGGCGCCCTCGCCGACCTCCACGACGAGCGCATGCTGTCCCGGCGGCAGCCGGAGCCGCATCACGACGATCTCCTGCGGCAGCACGTGCCACGAGCGCACGTCGGCTCGCTCCAGCATGGAGGCGCCGATCTCGGCAATCCGTCCGGCGACCTCCCCCTTCCTGTCCTCGATGGCCTTCCGCACCGAGTACTTCGCCGCGGCACGCGCCATCTCGCGTGCGATGACGCCCGCGCGCTCCCGGCGCTCGTCCGCCTCGCTCGCGTCATCGACACTGGCCGAGAGCTGCACGAGCGACTCGGCAGGCACGACGCCCGCGCTGTCGCGGCGGAGCCGCGGCGGGCCGGCCCACGGACGCGCCGAACGGTGAAGGACGGGAAAAGCGAGGCTGATGCGGCGCGGCCGGTCAACGTCGTCGTCGCCATCCTCGCGCGTCGCGACCACGTGCGTCTCTGCCGCCCGCGGCCCCGCCGCCGCCGAGCCGGCGGGAGCGGCCACGACGTCCCGCTGGCGGAAGTCGGGCACCGCGCTCGTCGCGGCTGCCGGCGGTGCCAGCCGCTGCACGATCCGGTCGACGACACGACGCCGCGACTCGTCCGAGCCGCGCAACCCCTCACGATCGTCATGCCCCAGCGCGATGTGAATCGTCTCCGTGGCCCGATGGGCGACGAACCCGCGCTCGATCACCACGAGGACGTCGCCCTCCTCTGCAGTGGCCGGCACTCCCTGCTCCGGATACGCATCGACCAGCGCATGCGCATTCCGGTATGCCACGCGCGCGTCCGCCGCCTCGCCGGCATGCTCGAACACCGCGCCGGCCAGGTAGTGCATGCTCGCGTGCAGCGCGCGCTCGGCGTCGTCCCGGTCGCTGCGGAAGGCCGCGAGGAGCGCCACCATGCGACGCGCTTCCACGGCAGCATCCTCCCACTGGCCCAGGCGGGCATACGCCAGCATGCCGTAGTACGGCACGAACAGCCGCTCGGTGCGGCGCACCTGGTAAGGCCGCGCCATGTCGTTCGTCATGAGCGACAGGGCATTCTTCGACACGCTGGCGGTGAGCCGTTCGTCGGACAGCAGTGCCGCGGTGTCGAGCAGCGCGGCGCTGCGCGCGTACTGCGCCGCGTAGAAGGTCGTGGCGCCGGTCATCAGCGACCGCAGCAGCGCGTCATCCTCGCGCGCCGCGAGCGCCACGGCGTAGTCCTGCCCCGCGAGCGCCTCGCGTACCTCGCGCTGGGACCGGGTCAGCCCTCCGTGCCCGCCACTCCACCCGTCGATGGTCGCGCGCAGCGTCGCACATCCCGACAGCAGGGGGACGAGCGCGGTGACGAACACTCCGATGCGCAGACGCATGGCTCGACGGGTGGGGGACGGGGACTTCGACGGAAGCTTCGGGGCAGCGGGCGCCGGCGCCCCGGGCTACCGGTTGCGGCGCTCCAGGACGACGATGCGCTCCCGCGCGACGAGCATCGCCTCGGCGAGCTTCGCATTGGCGTTGCCATGCGCCTCGATCTTCTGCAGCTCCAGCTGGTGCAGGAAGAGCTTGTAGCGCAGCTCGGCCTCGATGGGACGGAGCAGCTTGTCCAGGGAGGTGGCCATCTTGTACTGCAGCTCCGCATCGGCACGGTCGACGACGCTGGCACGGTCGTAGCGCTCGAGCGCGCCGGTGAAGTCGCCCGCCGCGGCCAGGGCATCGCCTTCCTTGCTCAGCGCCACGGCGCGCGCGCGGTTGGCTCCGTCGACGTCGGCCGCCGAGCTCACGGTCCGCAGCCCCTGCGGCTCGCGATAGGTGATGCTGGCGACAGCGCCGTTCGCGAGCTGCACGAGCGCCACGGGCGCCACCGCGTCACGCGGACTGGCCTCCAGGTCGCGCGGCGCCAGCACATCCACGTTGCCGCTGCGGCGCGACGTCCATGACAGGTCCGTGGAGCGCGTGGCCGCGAGCACCTGCGCCTCCGTCATGCCGAGGGCGAGCTCGCCGCGTCCGAGCGCCGCGCAGACCGGCGGGGCGCAGCCCGCGTACGCCGCCGCCGTGATGGAGTCGCGCTTGTTGCGTCCCTCGATGCGTGCCTCGAGCGCCACGGTGGTGGCGGCATCCGTCGCGCGCGTGGGTTCAGCGATACGGTCTCCGTTCCGCATGAGCGTGATGGGCGTCTCGTCGACGTGCTTGGTGCTCATGCACGCCGAGGCGAGGGCGGTGATGAAGAGCGTCGGCGCCAGGTGCGCGAATCTCAGGCTGGACATGGTCGGCTGTCTCCGTGCGGGTCAGAGGGTGAAGCGGGCGCGCTCGATGTACTTCTTGATCTTCTTCTGTCCCACCCAGACCTTGGCATTGGTCTCCAGGTCGATGAGCGAGGCATCCACCTGGTAGAACACGATGCGCTCGCGCCCCTCGACGTCCTCGATCGCCTGCAGCTCGCCGGCGAGCACGTACCGCGCGCCGAGCTCCTGGCCCAGCTTCGAGCGCGTGTCGGCACGGGCGTTCTGCTGCTGGTCCTTCCGCTCGGCGCGGATGTCACCGCGTTCGGCACCCGACGCCACGACGCGCGCGGCGCCGGTGCTGATGAGGGCGTTCTCGATGTCCTTCACGAACGTGCCGACGGGGATGTGCTCCATCGTCCGGTTCGTGAAGCCGCCCACCAGCACGGCCGGCGCCTCGCCGCCATGGGTGTCCGTGTAGCGCTTGGTCCAGCCGGCGGCGAGCGTCTGCTCGATGAGCTGGTTGGCGACGAGCCGGGAATCGGTGTCGTTCCAGCGGCCGGACAGGTCGGTCACGGCGTTCGGCTCGATGCGCGACACGCGGGTGCTCGCGCATCCGGCGACCGCCACGAGGAGGGCTCCGCCGAAGGCGGTGATGGCACGGCGACGAATCTGGGTTGGCAGCATGATGGGTCTCCTGGGGAGTGCCTGCGTTCGACGAGGTGGGAGGCAGAGGTCGATCCAGTGGTGACGCAGATCACAACTTGTTTCTGCCCAACGACTTGCGACCGGCACGGAACGGGGAGGTGTCACCCGCGGTGGACGCCGCTGTTTCGATTTGAAGAGACAGCCCTCGCATGCGCCACCCTCGGCGCGCTACCTTCTGGCCATGGTCGATTTTCGGGACGATGACGGGGCGGAGGACGAGATCGAAACGGAATTTCCGCTCGGCGATGGCACCGCCGAAACGGAAGCACTTGTTTATTGTCCGCATTGCGGGGAGGCGAACGAGATCGCCCTGGACCCGGGCAGCGGCGGCGCGCAGGAGTACGTGGAGGACTGCCAGGTCTGCTGCCGGCCCTGGCTCATGTACGTGAAGTACGCGCGCGACGGCACGGCCGAAGTCGAGGTCTACGCGTCGGACGAGTAGGGCAAAACGAGCAACGAGTCACGAGTGAGTCGGGGCGCGACCTGACATCCTGAACGCACCAAGGACCTGCACCTGCCTCAGAAAGGCAGAAGTGCAGGTCCTTCGCGTTGGTCTGGACGGCAGGGCGCGTTCCGTCTCGCCCGCCAGGTTACTCGTTACTCGTTTTTCTTTCCTACTTCACGTCCACCTTCGCCGCCACGGACATGCCCGGACGGAGCGGGCGGTCCTTGCCGCATCCCTCGGTGATGGCGATGCGCACCGGAACGCGCTGCACGACCTTCGTGAAGTTGCCGGTCGCGTTGTCGGGTGGCAGGAGCGCGAACTTGGCGCCGGTGGCCGCGCTGAGCGATTCCACCTTCCCCTTCGCCGTGCACCCTCCGTACGCATCCACGTCCAGCTCCACCGGCTGGCCGACGTGCAGGTCCACGAGCTGCGTCTCCTTGAAGTTGGCGGTCACCCACACGCCCGTGTCGGACACCACGGTGAGCAGCGGCTGTCCGGCCTGCACGAGCTGCCCGACTTCCACCTGCTTGCGCGACACGATGCCGCCCACCGGCGCGGTGATCTTCGTGTACGACAGCTGGAGCGCCGCGTTGTCGCGCGCGGCCTGTGCCGCCGCGAGGCGCGCCTGCGCCAGCCGCACGCCGGCCTGCGCGTTGGAGACGCCGGCACCGGCGGCGCCGGCATTGTTCTGCGCCGCGGTGTACTGGGCACGCGACGCATCGGCGGCAGCCTGCGCCGCGTCGAGCTGCTGGCGCGAGACCACCTGATTCGCCACCAGCTCGCGCATGCGGCGCAGGTCGGCTTCGGCCTTCACGAGGTTGGCGCGGGCGACGCCGATGCCGGCGTTGAGCGCGGCCTGCTGTCCGCTCGCGCTCGCGACGGCCGCCTGTGCCTGCCCTTCCACGCCGCTGCCGCCAGACGCGGCCCGGGCCGCCGCCAGATCCGCATCGGCCTGGGCGAGCCGCACCGCGAACTCGCGCTCGTCGATGGTCACGAGCACCTGGTCGGCGCGCACGCGATCGTTCTCGGCCACGTTCACGCGAGTGACGTAGCCGCTGACCTTGGAGAGGACCGGCACGAGATGGCCGTCGACCTGCGCGTTGTCGGTGTCCTCGTGCGAGCGGCCGTACAGCCAGCGCTCCACCCCCCAGTAGAGCCCGTACAGGAGGACGATGCCGACGATGCCGAGCACGATCCGGCGCTTCACCGACGGACCCGGCTCGGCGGGCGGAGTGACGTGAGGGGTGCTGCTCTGCGGTTGTGTTGCGGTTGCCATGGTCCTGTCGCGCGTGCGGGAGAAGCGGCGCGTGGTCGCGCCGCGGTGGTGGTCAGTCGAGGGTGGAGACGATGCCCTGCGCGCGCGCCAGCGCGACACGCGAGGCCTGGTACGCGGTGAGCGCGTCCACGAGCTGGGTGCGTGCATTGTTGAGGCCCAGCGCGGCGGTGATCACGTCCGCATTGCCGGCCACGCCCGCCTGGAATCGTTCGCGGGCCTGTGCCACCTCCTGCTCCGCCAGCCCGAGCCGCTCGCGCGCGGCAGCGACCGCCTCGGTGGAGCTGGTCAGGTTGAGCACGGCGGTGCGAACGTCGGCCTCCACCTGCGCGCGCAGGTCCCGCACGCGGGTCTCGAGGTCGTGCGCCACCGACTCCTGCTCGGCGACGCGGCCCTCGCGGCGGAAGCCGTCGAAGATGGGCACGCTCAGCTGCACGCCCAGGTCGTACGTCGGCAGGAAGCTGCGGCCGTTGCGCTGGCTCAGGCCGTAGTCGGCGAGCACTCCGACAGTGGGCAGCCGCTCCTTGCGGATGGACAGGGCCTGCTGCCGGGCCGCCTCGGCCTGGAGGGTGAGAGCCTGGAGGTCGTTGCGCCCGCGAAATGCCGCCTCGAGGGCGGCGCGCTCCGTGGTGGCCACGTCGAGCGGCAGCGTGGACAGCGAATCCGTGAGCACGATGCCGACGAACGGCAGCCCGAGCGTGCGCGAGAGCTCGATGCGCGTGCGGTCGCGATCATTGCGGGCAACGATGAGCTGCGCGCGGGCGCCCGTCAGCTGCGAGCGGGCGCGCGTGACGTCGAGCCCCACGCCCGTGCCCGCCGCCAGCTGCGACCGGGCGATGCCGAGCAGCTCGGAGGCGAGCGTGGAATCCTGGAGGCGTGCACGGTAGACCGCGTCGGCCCGAAGCACGCCGAGGTACGCGTTGGCGGCCTGGGTCGCGGCGATGTCGGCGGACTGTCCGACGTCGGCGTTGGCGGCCAGCACGCTCGTGCGCGCGCTCGTCACGCGGGCGCGCGCCGCGGGATCGTACAGCGTCTGCGAGAGCCGCGCGCGGGCATCGAACACGTCGAGGGGACCGAGGATGGACCCCTGGGGATCGATGCCGGGCGACGGGAGCTCGATGGGAAAGGCCGCCGCGCTGTTGAGCGTGGAGCGGCGCTCGTTGGCGACGCCGGTCACGTTGGGCAGGAGGTCGGCGCGGCGCTGCGTCACGCGGGCCTGGGCGGCCTCCACCCGCGAGCGGGCACTCTCGACCGCCACGTTCTGGCGCGCCGCGAGACGCACCGCCTGGCCGAGCGAGAGACGGAAGGTGGTATCCGCGCCGACGGGCGCCGATGCCGGCGGCTGCGCGTGGGCCGCGCGGGCGAAGAAGGCGGCGAGGGCGACCATCAGGGCGAGCTGGATTCCCAGCTTGACGGCACGAGGCAGGGACTGGGCGGTCATGGAGAGGCGTGCAGGGGTGCGGCCGGAGCGTCCGGGCG
>JAQBPZ010000290.1 GCA_028287225.1 Gemmatimonadota bacterium | reverse complement strand
AGCGCGTGGGTGCGCCCAGCCGGCGCGCGAGCCACGCGCCCGCCCGGCTGTGCCAGAGCCGCTCGCGAAGGCCGGCCTGCAGCCGGTTGCGGATGAACGCCGGCATGAGCGGCACTTCCAGGGCATTGCAGGTCGCCGCCAGCACCATCGTCGCGATGACGGGGGTCATGATGGCGGCGGCGGTACGGCCCGGGGCGATCACGGCCTTCACCGCGAGCCACACCGCCACGCCGGACATCGCGGCCGAGAAGTAGGTCGCGACGCGGACGAGGGCGTGCAGCGGGCGCACCTTGTCCTCCACGGCGAGCGATTCCCCCTCCTGCCGCTCGCGCTCGCCGACGTCGAGCGCCATGCGCAGATCGCCGAGGGTGTACCCGGCGCGGAAGAGCCGATACGCCTGGTTGAGCTGGAACCCCACGATCGGTATGAGCGGCGCCATGGCCAGCGCAGCCGTTCCGAGGACGCTGTGGAACCGGTCGTACCGGCCGCGGCTGATCATCTCCACGGTCTGCCCCAGCGTGCCGATCGTGAGCATCCCGGACCACAGGCTGTACGCGGCGAGCGCCGGGTTGCGCGCGGCGAGCCAGGCGCGGAGCGACGCCGGCAATGCGGGCCGCGAGTCGGCCACGGGCGCCAGCGCGGCCGCGAGTGCCTCGCCATCCGCGAAGCGGCGCGAGACGTCGCGGTCCAGGCAGCGGTCGATGGCGTTCGCCAGCGCGGGGGGCATGCCCGGCGCGGCCGCCATCACCGGCGGCGCGGCCTCCGTGGCCTGCCGCACGAGGAGCGCGGGCAGGTTCGGCGACTCGAACGGGAGCCGGCCGCTGGCCGCGAGGTAGCCGACGACGCCGAGCGAGTAGATGTCGCTCCGGCCGTCCAGGGGCTCGCTGGCGGCCTGCTCGGGACTCATGAAGTGCGCGGTGCCCATGATGCGGCCGGGGTCGGTGGCCGGCCCCGCCGCGCCCGTGCCATGGGCGATGCCGAAGTCGGTGACCAGGGCGCGGCCGGTGCCCGTCTCGAGCAGGATGTTGTCCGGCTTCACGTCGCGGTGGACGATGCCGCGCCCATGCGCGTACGCCAGCGCCCAGGCGACCTCGCGCATCACGCGCATGGTCTCCGCTGGCGGGAGGGGGCCGGTGGCGCGCAGCCGCTCGCCGAGCGTTTCGCCGGCCACGTAGCTCATGACGAAGAAGACGTACCCGCCCGCCTCACCGACCCGGTGGATGGGCACGATGTGCGGATGCGAGAGACCCGCGGCCGTGCGGGCCTCGCGGAGGAAGCGCTCGCGCGATTCCGGATCCCGCGCAAGTTGCATCGGCAGCACCTTGATGGCCACGTCGCGGTCCAGCTGCACGTCGCGGGCGAGGTACACGATCCCCATCCCGCCGCGTCCGAGCTCACGCTCGATGGAATACTCGCCCGCGAGGGCGCCCTGCAGGCCGAGGAATTCGCTGGAAAGAGCGGTCATGCCTTCCCTACGCGTCCGGCCTGCACGGGTTTCGGATCGCTACCGGCTCAATCGGCTCCGTCCGGCACGCGCACCGCCGGCATGCTCAGCGGCTCGCCCGCGAGCGCGTCGGCCACGGGGGTGTCCTCGGCCGACAGCTCGAAGGTGCCTTCCCACCGCGCCATCACCACCGTGGCCAGGCAGTTGCCCACCAGGTTGATGGAGGTGCGGGCCATGTCCATCAGCGCGTCCACGCCGAGGATGACGGCGACGCCCTGGAGCGGAAGGCCGAACTGTGCCAGCGCGCCGGCGAGGATCACCAGCGAGGCGCGGGGCACCGCGGCGACGCCTTTGCTCGTGAGCATGAGCGTCAGCATCATCAGGATCTGCTGCGACAACGGCATGTCGATGCCGGCCGCCTGCGCCACGAAGACCGAGGCGAGCGCCAGGTAGAGCGTGCTGCCGTCGAGGTTGAACGAGTAGCCCGTCGGGAGCACGAACGCCACGATGCGGCGCGGCACGCCGAGCGCCTCCATGTTCTGGAGGGCGAGCGGGAGCGCGGCCTCGGAGGAGGCCGTGGTGAACGCCAGCAGCCACGGCTCCTTCGTCGCCTGCCAGAAGCGCCGGATCGGCACCTTGAAGGCGATGGCGATCGGGACCAGCACGAGGATGATGAACACGGCCAGGGCGCCGTAGAGCGTCATCACGAGCACCCCGAGGTTGCGGAGCACCCCGATGCCGCTCTTCCCCACCGTCACCGCGATGGCCGCACCAATGCCGACCGGCGCGAACTTCATCACGATGCCGACGAACTTGAACATGACCTCGCTCAGGCTTTCGCAGAAGGAGAGCATGAAGGTCTTCGCGGGCCCCTGCACCTGCGACAGGCCGACGGCGAACAGGATCGCGAAGAACACGATCTGGAGCACCTCGTTCTTCGCTGCCGCCTCGAAGAAGCTCTGCGGCACCGTGTGCTCGACCACGCTGGCGAAGGTGGCATGCGTGGTCGCCAGCTGCTCGCCGGCCTCGGCCGACGCGGACTGCATGTTCACGCCGCGGCCCGGCTTCACGACGTTGACCGCGATGAGGCCGACCACCAGCGCGAGCGTCGTCACCACCTCGAAGTAGACAATGGAGCGGAAGGCGAGCTTGCCCACCCGCTTCATGTCGTCGCCATGGCCGGCGATCCCCACGACGAGCGTACCAAAGAGCAGCGGGACGATCAGCGACTTGATCATCCGGAGGAACACCGTCGACAGCACCTGCAGGTCTGTCGCCTCGAACCCCTTCGTCCCCTCGGGGAGGTCGGGGAAGAAGTGCCCGACCGCAATGCCGAGGACCATCGCGACGAGGATCCACTGCGTCTGCGAGATCCGGCGGAAGAACGGCTGCCGTGGCGTCGGCGCCAGGACTGGTGCACCAGCGATCATCGGGTCAGTGATTTGAGGGAGGGCCATCCGCGGCCCGGCGCAACGTGGAGTTTCTGTAGCCGTACGCGAGGTAGAGCGCGATGCCGATCAGGAGCCAGATGCCGAAGCGCTCCCATGCCTGGGGCGGCAGCCCCTTCATCACGAAGACGCACGCCGCCGCGCCGCCGATGCACACCGGCCACACGAAGGGGACGCGGAAGGGACGCGGACGCTCGGGATCGGTGTAGCGCAGCACGAGCACGCCGATGCACACGATGGCGAAGGCGAAGAGCGTCCCGATGTTGGTCAGGTCGTAGGTCTCGCCCGCGTCGCCGATGAGCGACCACCCGGCCACGAAGATGCCCGTGATGATGGTGGTGACGTACGGCACGCGCGTGCGCGCGTGCACCCGGCCGGCGAAGCGCGGCAGCAGGCCGTCGCGCGCCATCGCGTAGAAGATGCGCGGCTGGCCGTACTGGAAGACCAGGAGCACGGCGGTCATCGAGAACACCGCGCCGAGCGCGACGAGCCACGCCGCGCCCTGCATTCCGGTGCTCTGCAGCGCATACGCGAGCGGGTCCGCGTGGAGGCTCGGGTCGAGCTGCCGGTAGTTCACCATGCCCGTGAGCACGAAGCCCACGATCACGTAGATGATGGTGCAGATCGCCAGCCCGCCAAGGATGCCGATGGGCAGGTTGCGCTGGGGGTTCTTCGTCTCCTCGGCGGCCGTGGAGATCGCGTCGAAGCCGATGTAGGCGAAGAAGACGATCGCCGCGCCGTGATGGATGCCGGTGAAGCCGTTGGGCGCGAACGGGTGGTAGTTGGCCGTGTTGATGTGCGTGGCGCCGACGAAGATGAACAGCGCCAGCACCGCGAGCTTGACGGCCACCATGATGTTATTGGCGCGCGTGCTCTCCTTGACGCCGATCAGGAGCAGCCA
>JAQBPZ010000243.1 GCA_028287225.1 Gemmatimonadota bacterium | reverse complement strand
GGTCGCTCGGGCCTTCATGTCGCCGTGGCCGGATGAGGGGCTTTCCGTCTCCGGCCTGCTGAGACCACTCCTGCAGACGCCATTCAAGGCCTCACTTGCCCGGAAGATCGGCGGCCTGGGCAATTCTCCAGACGATCAGCTGGCGTCGGTGTTCGCGAGGTGGAGCTTCCCCCGGTCCGGGGTGGAGTTGTACGGTGAGCTCGGCAAGGAGGACAATTCCTTCGATCTGCGGGATCTGATCGAGGAGCCGGATCATGACGTATCGTATCTCGTCGGGTTCCAACGTGCATGGCGGCGCTCTCCACAACGCGTGCTCGTGCTGCGCGGTGAGCTGATGAACAGCAGCATTTCGCGCCTCGCTCTCGTGCGCCCGCAGGAGCCGGCGTACACACATTCGGTGTCCCGCCAGGGCTATACGCAGATGGGGCAGGCCCTGGCCGCTCCGGCCGGTTTCGGAGGAGGAGGGACGGTGCTCGCGCTGGACTGGTTCAGTCCGGACGGCCGGCAGACGCTCACCTGGCGGCACACGCTGCGTGCGCCGTACCCCGCGGCGACGCCCAGGGACGTGCAGCACGCGGTCTCGGCCGAGTGGCTATTGCTCAGGCCGCGGATCGACCTCGTTCCCGAGATCACGGGTGTGTACGAGCTCAACCGACCGAGCTGGGGTGACGCGCTGAACCTCCGCCTGGCGCTGTCCGCCCGCGCCCACTGGTGAGCGTGCGGGCCGTCAGGCGGTGCTTGTACAGGTCCCCGAGCGCGCTGTATAGTTGTCGCATGCGAACTTGCGATGAGCTGGCCGACTCCTGGTGCTGGCGTTCGCCGCGCGACGAGTGATCACGCCATCCCCCACGGATACCCCCGTCGAACCGGTGGAGCCGGGCCGCATCGCTCGCCGGACGTCTGCAGCTGGCCCCGGGAGCGCCTCGATCGATCTGGCCGCCCTGAAGGTGCTCATCGTCCAGGATTGGATCGTCCAGTGGGGCGGGGCCGAGCGGACGCTCGAGGAGATGCTGCGGATCTTTCCCGATGCCACGGTCGTCGTGGGGGTCCTCGGCCGCGACAGGCGCGGGCAGAACGCGGTCACGCGCCGCGTTCGCGAGACCTGGCTCGCGCGCCTGCCGTTCGCGCGGTCGCACCATCGGTGGTACCTGCCACTCTATCCCGTGGTGTTCTCCACGCTGGATACCCGCGGCTTCGACCTCGTGGTCAGCAGCACGCACGCCTTCGCGAAGATGGTGCGGACCGCGCCCGGGGTCCCGCACCTGTGCTACTGCTACTCGCCGCCCCGCTACCTCTGGGACCTCCAGGAGACCTATCAGCGCGACTCGGGGTTGTCCGGGAAGATCCTCGGCCTGGCCGCTCCGCTGCTCCGCGCGGTCGATCGGCGCGGCGCGGCGCAGGTGGACCGCTTCGTCGGGATCTCGCGGTACATCGCCGACCGGATCCGCCGGGCGTATGGGCGCGACGCCAGCGTGGTCTATCCGCCCGTGGGGGTGAAGCCGACCTCGATGGGCGGCAGAACGCGCGGCGATACGCTGCTCTCGTTGAGCCGGCTCGTCCCCTACAAGCGCGTCGACCTCGCGATTCTCGCGGCGAACCAGCTCGGCCACCCGCTCATCGTCGCCGGTGAGGGGCCGGAACGGCAGCGCCTGGAGCGGCTGGCCGGCCCGACCGTGACATTCGTGGGGGAGGTGAGCGAAGAGCGGGCAGGCGAGCTCATGGAGACCTGCGGGCTGATGCTGTTCTGCGCCGAGGAGGACTTCGGGATCGCACCTCTGGAGGCCAACGCCCACGGGCTGCCGGTGGTGGCGTTCGGACGCGGCGGCAGCCTCGAGACAATGCGTGACGGGGTGTCCGGCCTGTTTTTTGACGAGGCAACGGCAGAATCGCTCGTTCAGGGGATCCGTCGCGCGTGGGCTCACCCGTGGCAGGCTGCCTCGATCCGGGCAAACGCGAGGCGATTCACGGCCCAGCGCTTCCGCGAGGACTTCGCGGCCGAGGTGAGGCTACTCCTTCAGGTGGGAGCGCGAGCGTGCTAGACTGCACTCCGCCCGGGTGCCATCGACCCGACATCGACCGCTGCGGGGAAGCCGCGCGGAGCGTTGGATCACGGAATCGGACCGGATGGATCGGCCGGTTGCATCTCTGGGGTACATGACGCAGCACTTCGAACGGGCGACGGAACGGCCGGTGCGCGACCACGAGCCGGCCGCAGGGATCGGGTCGAGAGAGATTCCACTGCTCGTGCAGCCCGAGGTGGCGCTGCACGGGACTCGTGGGGCGACCTCGCGCCGCCAGGCGTTGCGCGGGGCAGGGCGGTTCCTGTCGGTCGCTGCCGGCGACGTGGTGGCGGCGGCCTTCGCCGCGACCGTCGTCCGGGTGCTCGTGAGCGTCGTCTCGCGCTGGGCGGGCCCGGTTCAGCTGCCATACGCGAGCGCGACCGAGTTCTGCGCATCCGTGCTGCTGGCCCTCATGCTGACCGGCAACTATCGGCGGTCCAACACGGGCCATCCCACCAGCAACCTGCTGCTCGGGAGCGCGCTGGGCGTGGTCATGGTGTCCTGGTCCAGCCTGTGGACCGATCGCAGCCTGGCGACGATCCCGATCGCGGCGTCGCTCGCGTGCGCCACGGCGTGCGCCCTCTTCCTGTCGCGGAACGCGATCGCGGCGCTCTCGTCGTCGCTCCTGCCGGAGGAGCGGCGGCTGAGTCCGGCCATCCTGATCCTGGGGCAGAGCGGGACTCCGGCAACGCTGAGTGCCTCGTCAGGATATCGCGTCGCCGACACCCTCCACATCGACCGGGATCACATCGACCACCGGTCCCGCGACCTCGCGCGGCTGATCCGCCGCTCGCGCGCGGAGGCGCTCGTGGTCATGGGGGGGATCCGGAGCTCGTCGTTCACCCGGGTGCTCGAGATCGGGCTGCGAGCCGGCTGCGAGGTCCTCTGCGTCCCGCCCGGCTACGAGATCGCCGGCGTCCGCGCCTCGATCACCCGCCGTGGTCCGTACGATCTCGTGCAGGTGGGCCCGGCGTCCCTCATGGGGACGCAGTTCCTCGCCAAACGGCTCGTCGACGTGGTCGGCGCGGTCCTCGCGCTCGTGTGTGCGGTGCCGATCACGATCGCCATCGCCATCGCCATTCGCCTCGACTCGCCCGGACCGGTATTCTTCCGGCAGTGGCGCATCGGGATCGGCGGCCGCCGCTTCCGGATGTTCAAGTTCCGCACGATGCGTGTCGGGGCGGACGAGGAGAAGGCGCGGCTGGCGGAGCTCAACGTCTGCGGCGACCCCCAGCTCTTCAAGATCCGGGACGACCCGCGCGTGACGCCGGTCGGGCGCTTCCTCCGCGAATGGAGCCTCGACGAGCTGCCGCAGTTCCTGAACGTGCTGCTCGGCGACATGTCCCTCGTCGGACCGCGTCCGCTCCCGGAATCCGACGTCGTGGGCTACGAGGAGCACCACTTCCGCCGCCTCGGCGCCAAGCCGGGGATCTCCGGCCTCTGGCAGGTCTCCGGGCGCAGCGACGTGGTGAGCTTCGAGGAGATGGTGCGGCTCGACACCGAGTACATCGACCACTGGTCGCTGTGGCTCGACTTCCGGATCCTCCTCCTGACCCTCCCCGCGGTCCTGCGCCGCACGGGCGCCTGCTGACGAACGATCTGCGCCCCGTTCCGCGACGCGACAGGACCACGGGGTCCCACCCACGCCCTCTGCGCTGGTCAGGGTTCCATGGCGCGCTTATCTTTCGGGTCCGAACGCCCGTCCGGGGCGACGCCCCGCCGCCGACCGATCCTACCACTCTCATGACAGCTTGCGCCGGGCCGGCATGTATTCACCGGGCGAAGCGCGTTTCGATCGGGGACACCCGGTCCACGGGAACAACCGCGGCTCGCGGCCGCGGTCGCGTGAGGGATGGCCGCGGCGCTGACTGAGGGGGCGACGACCCGGCGTCGTGGCGCCAGGGGGCCGTACCGGGGCAAGCGGCTGCTCGACCTCATGCTGGTCGTGCTGTCGGCCCCGCTCTGGGTGCCCGCACTGCTCGTGGTCGCGCTGCTCGTCCGTCGACGGCTGGGTCGTCCGGTCCTCTTCCGGCAGCAGCGGCCCGGGCGCGGTGGCGAGCCGTTCGAGCTGTTGAAGTTCCGCTCGATGACGGACGAGCGCGACGCCGCGGGAATCCTCCTCTCCGACGAGGCGCGATTGCCGTCGTTCGGACGATGGCTCCGCGGGACATCACTGGATGAGCTGCCCGAGCTCCTGAACATCCTTCGCGGCGAAATGAGCTTCGTCGGTCCGCGGCCTCTCCTGATGGCCTATCTGCCGCTCTACTCCGCGAGACATTCGCGACGCCATGAGGTTCTACCCGGGCTCACCGGACTGGCGCAGGTCGCGGGCCGCAACGTCCTGTCGTGGCACGACCGGTTCGAGCTCGACGTGGAGTATGTCGAGCGAGCGTCGCTCGCGCTCGACGTTCACATCCTCCTGCGCACGGTCAGCACCGTGCTGCGTCGGGAGGGGGTATCGGCGCCGGGGGAAGCGACGATGCAGGCGTTTACCGGCTACGAGCCCCCGCCGTCATCGCGGCCCGAAACGCCTCCATCACGCATTCCTGGTCCTCGACGCTGAGGCTCGACGACGACGGGAGGCACAACCCCGTCGTGTACAGCCGCTCCGCGACCGAGCCTCCGACCCGCTCGGCCTCGGCGAACATCGGCTGGATGTGCATGGGACGCCACACCGGGCGTGCCTCGATGTTTTCGGCTTCCATCGCCATCACCACCTCGGATGGCGGCACCTCCACCTCGGCTGGGTCGAGGTACACCACGCTGAGCCAGCGCGAATGGGAGCCCCACTCCGCTTCAGGCTGGAGCGACACACCGGGCAGGGATCCCAACCCCTCCGCGTAGCGCGCCGCCACCGCGCGCCGGGCCTGGACCCGCTCGTCGAGCACGCGGAGCTGTCCTCGGCCGATCCCGGCCAGCACGTTGCTCATCCGGTAGTTGTACCCCATCTCGCGATGGAGGTATTCCACCGCCGGCTCGCGGGACTGGTTCGCCCACTTCTTCATCCGGGCGATGGCCTCCGGGTCCCGCGCGACCACCATGCCGCCGCCAGTGGTGGTGATGATCTTGTTGCCATTGAAGCTGAGAATGGCGTAGGGCGCCGTTGTCGCCGTCTGCCGCCCCCGGTACGTGGCCCCGAGGGATTCCGCTGCATCCTCGACCAGCGTCACCCCATGCTGCGCGCAGGCGCGGGCGATGCGATCGATGTCCCCGTGCTGGCCGTACAGGTGGACCGCCACCAGGACCCGGGGCAGGGTGCCGCGACGGGCGGCGTCCCGCAGGTATTCCTCCACCAGCTCGGGGTCCAGGTTGCCGGACTGGTCCTCGCTGTCCAGGAAGACGGGCGCGGCCCCCAGATACATGATTGGCCAGACCGATCCGGCGAAGGTCAGTGTGGAGACCGCCACGCGGTCACCGGCCGTGACGCCGGCGGCACGAAGGACGAGGTGCAGCGCGGCCGTGCCGCTGGAGACCGCGAGGGTGTGGACCCCCCCGCCCAGCCGTGCCTCCATCTCGCGCTCGAAACCATCAAGGTTCGGTCCCAACGAGGTGAGCCAGTTGCTGGCGAACGCATCCGCGACGTAGGATTGCTCCAGGCCGCTCATGTGGGGGACGGAGAGATAGATGCGCGGACGGCTCATGCCGGAGAGGACGGGAGGGGGTGCATACCGTTGCTTGAGAAGTCGGGAACGTGTTGTAGATTCCAAGCTTACGTACCTTCGGCGAACCGAGGAACTTTTTCCCCCACCCGATGCACCGCGTACGAAACCGGCTCTTCTTCTTCATCGACCTGCTGCTGCTGCCCGCCGCGACGTACCTGGCGTACGTGATCCGCTTCGAGGGCAACAGCTGGAGCCGCGAGATCCACGAAACGCTTCTGGTGTTTCTGCTCGTGGCGGTACCGTTGAAGCTGCTCGTGCTGTACGGATTCGGAATGTATCGCCGGCTGTGGCGGTATGCGAGCATCGCGGACCTCGAGCTGATCCTGGGCGCGTGCGTCATCTCCGGGATCCTCTGCGCGGCGACCGCGGGCTTCGTCCTGCCGGGGCTCCACCTGATGGCGCATCGGGCGCCCTACTCGGTGCTCGTGCTCGACGCGGGCCTCTCGACGCTGTTCGTGGCCGCGCCCCGCTTCCTCGCCCGCGCCCGCGCCCGTCGTGACCGGCGCTCCCGTTCGAACGGGGCCCGTCCGACGATCGTCGTGGGCGCCGGCGCTGCGGGTGGGCTCATGGTGCGCGAGCTGCTGGAAAATGGGCAGCTCGGTATCTCCCCGGTCGGCTTCCTCGACGACGATCCTGCGAAGCAGGGGCTCCGCCTGCACAATGTACCGGTGCTGGGCACCATCGCCGATCTCGACCGGGTCGCGGCCGAGCTCGACGCGACGGAGGTGATCATCGCCATTCCGTCGGCGCCCGGCCGGGTGGTCCGCGATATCGTGCGCCGGGCCGGCGCCGCCGGACTGCAGCCGCGGACCGTGCCGGGCCTCTATGAGATCCTCTCGGGTGAGAAGTCGGTCAGCGCGCTGCGGAAGATCGAGATCCAGGACCTGCTGCGTCGCGAGCCGATCGTCACCGACACGGAGCAGGTGAAGTCGCTCGTCACCGGGCAGACGGTGCTCGTCACCGGTGCAGGCGGCTCCATCGGCAGCGAGCTCTGTCGCCAGCTGGCCCGCCTGGAGCCCGAGCGCATCATCGCGCTCGGACGCGGGGAGAACTCGATCTTCGAGCTGCTGCAGGAGCTGCATCGGGACTTCCCGCGGCTGCGCGTGGATCCCGTGATTGCGGACGTGCGCGACGATCGGCGGATGCAGCGGGTGTTCAGCTCCTACCGGCCCTTCTCCGTCTTCCATGCGGCCGCGCACAAGCACGTGCCCCTCATGGAGGCGAACGTGGCCGAGGCGATCCTGAACAACGTGCGGGGGACGCGGAACGTGGTGGAGTGCGCCGCGCTGGTGGAGGCCGAGCACTTCGTGCTGGTGTCTACCGACAAGGCCGTGCGCCCCACCAGCGTCATGGGCGCCACCAAGCGCATCGCCGAGCACCTGGTGCACGAGGCGGCGAGTGCGCACAGCGCGTACGTGGCCGTGCGATTCGGAAACGTCCTGGGGAGCCGGGGCAGCGTGGTGCCCACCTTCATGCGGCAGATCGCGGCGGGCGGGCCGGTGACGATCACGCACCCCAACATGACGCGCTATTTCATGACGATTCCCGAGGCGGTGCAGCTCGTGCTGCAGGCCGCGGCCATGGGACAGCGCGGCGAGGTGTTCGTGCTCGACATGGGCGACCCGGTCAAGGTGCTGGACCTCGCGTGCGACATGATCCGGCTGTCCGGTCTCGAGGTGGGGAACGATATCGAGATCAAGTTCACCGGCACGCGACCGGGCGAGAAGCTGTACGAGGAGCTGTTCTTCAGCGCGCAGCACGCGATGCCCACGTCGCATTCGAAGATCCAGCGAGCCATGGATTCGGCGTTCCCCGCTGATGGCCACGAGCGTATCCGCGAGCTGATCGACGCGGCGGCCGCCAACCGCCCCTCGCGCGAGCTGCGGCGCATGATCGCCCAGCTGGTGCCCGAGTATGCGGGCGGCAGCGACACCGGCGAGTTTGCGGTCACGCGCCCTGCGCCCAAGACGGAAGCCGACGCCTCGGCCCAGGCGGCGCTGCTCTAGGCCGCCGCCGGCGCCGCTACTGCAGCGCCATCCACTCCGCGTGCTCGAGGATCTCGGCGGGGGAAACGGTTTGCGCACCAAGCTTGCCGACCTCGATCCCGGCCGCGATGTTCGCGATCGAGGCCGCCTCCACTGGTGAGGCCCCCGCCGCCAGCATCGTCGCGAGATAGGCGGTGACCGTGTCACCGGCGCCCACGACGTCGTAGACGGAGCGCGCCACCGTGGGAACGCGCGCCAGCTCACCGGCTTCCGAGATGAGCACCATGCCCTGCTCCCCGAGCGTGAGGAGCAGGTGCTCCACGCCGAGCCGCCCGAGCAGGTCGGGAAGCGCCTCGGGATGCTCGATGTCGATCGACGCGCCGACGGCGGACTCCAGCTCGCGACGATTCGGCTTGAAGATCGTGGCGCCGCGATAGAGGAAGAAGTTCCTGAACTTGGGGTCGACCACGGAGGGAATCCCGCGGGCCCGCGCGGCCTCCAGCGCCGCGCGGATCACGGGGGAGACCAGCACGCCCTTGTTGTAGTCCTCCAGCACCAGCGCGTCCGCGTCGCTCACCACGGCGTGGACGGCCTCGATCACGCGCGCCAGCTCGTCACCGGTGAGGTCGCGGTCCTCCTCCTCGTCCACCCGCACGAGCTGCTGGGCGCGGGCGAGGATGCGCGTCTTCTGCGTGGTACAGCGCCCGACCTCCACCAGCGCGTTCGCGCGCACGTCGGTCGCGACGAGCATCTCGCGTATCGTCGTGCCCTCCCGGTCCGCGCCGACCACGCCCAGAAGGGTGCACTGGGCGCCGGCTGCAGTGACGTTCTGCGCGACGTTCGCGGCCCCCCCGAGGGCGTAGGTGCGGCTGCGGACGCGCACCACGGGCACCGGCGCTTCGGGCGAGATGCGGTCCACGTCGCCGGAGACGTAGACGTCGAGCATCACGTCGCCGATCACGGCAATGCGACGACCATGCGCGCGACCCAGCAGCTCGGTCAGGCGGGCAGAGGACGGGAGGTGCGGCATCAGGCGAGAACCTTGGCGTAGAGCGACTTGAGCTTGGCGAACTCGGAATCCCAGGAGCGCGTGCGGATGACCACTTCGCGGCCGCGCTCACCCATCGCGGCCGCCTCCTCGGGATGATCGTGAATCCATGCGATCGCCTCCGCGAGGCCCACGGGATCCGCGGGCCGGATGCAGAGCGCGCAGCGTGCATCGTCGACGACGGCGCGCCAGAGCGGGATGTCCGAGATGACGAACGGGAGCCGCAACGCCATGTACTCGAACATCTTCGTGGTGTACGACCCGACGAAGTTGGGCGAGGGATGCAGCATCGCAAGGCCCATGTGGCACTCCGCCATGAGTGCCCATCCTTCCTCGGCCCTGATCATCCCGGTCGTCGTCATCCAGCCTGCCGCGACGGCGCTGCGGAAGTCCTCGGCCGCGGCAACGTCGTCACTCACCTTGCCGGCCAGCACGAAGTCGAGCTCCATGCCGCGGGCGCGGAGCAGCGCGACCGCGGCAATCATGTCGTGCGCGCCGCGCTCGGCGGTGACCGAGCCGAAGTACCCCACCGTGAACCGGGCCCGCTTCGGACGGGAGATCTCGCTCAACGGGCCGAGAAGGGGATAGTTGAGCACGACCGTGCCCAGACGTGCATCCGGGAAGTCGTCCGCATACGACAGCTCGGCGAACACCGTGGGAATGCGCCGAACGGCGGCCGCCTGGAGCGGGGTGACGATCCCGCTGAGGAGGCGGCGCAGCGGGCGAGGCACCCAGCCCTTGGTGAGAATGTCCTTGGGCAGGTTCTCGTGCATGTCGAAGACGACCGGCGTCCCCACCGACTGCAGCGCCAGGGCGAGCGGCAGCAGCTCGGGGTTGTGGACGTGCACGAGCTCCGGCCGAAAGCGGCGCAGCGCACGCCACATGCGCAGGCTGCCGAGGGTCGCCCGCCCGAGCCGCCCGAACGGGGGACGCGGCACGCTCGTGATGCGGACACCCTTCCAGACCTCGTCCGGCTTTCCATCCGCAACGAACAGCGTCACGTCGACCGAGTCGTCTGCGGCGAAGGAGACACATTCCTTTACGAGCATCCGGATGTCGTACCGGTCGTGGACGACGGACGCGTGGGCGAGGCGGAGGGCCATGCGCGATCGGGAGGGTGGCGGAGGCGGAAGCGGACGGCGGCACCGGCCGTTAAATTGTCCGGATGCGGCTCAAGGTCCACAATATATCGCGGGTGCCTGCGCTCGCCGGCTTCCTGGTGCTGTTCCCGGGGTTCATGGTGTACCACTACTCCATCGCGCAGGGGTGGATCCCGCCGTTCCTCGGTGGGTTGTTCGGCATCGCCGCCGTGGCGACGGCGCTGGTGGCGCTGGTCCTGTCACCGTGGCTGGCGCGCCACGAGCTGGGCGCCGCGATGGTCCCCACGGCGCTGGTGGGCGTGTGGCTCTGGTACACGATGTTCTGGTCGTTCGCGAACTACGAGGCGCTGCACGGCGCCCCGTACGTGGGCTTCGCGATGGCGGAATCCGCGGCGACCGTGATGAACTGGATCGCGATGGTCTTCATCGGGGCCTTCTTCACGTTCGACGACCGCCGCACGCATCGTGCGCTCGTCATTTCCACGGTCTGCATCATGGCGGTGATGCTGCACGCCATGGTGCGCTTCAGGTCGCCGCTGGGACCGTACATCACGTTCACGAGTGTGGACGACACGGCAGGCGTGTCGTCGTATCAGGGGATCGGCCGGTCGGTCCTCATCACCACGATCTTCCTCGCCGCGTCCACCCGCTCCACGGGCGCCCGATTCGCGATCTTCGCGCTCGGAAGCGTCCTGCTGCTGCTCGTCGGGTCGCGGTCGGACCTGTTCAGCCTCGTGCTGCTCACGGTGGCGATGATCGGCCTGCTGATGCTCCGCGGCGCCAATCCGCTCGCGATTCTCTCCACGCTGGCCGGCTGCTGGGTCGTGTTCCACTTCACGGCGCCCTTGTTCCTCGAGACGCGCAACGCGGAGATCCTCGACCTCGCCAACTCGTCGAGCTGGCAGGCGCGCCAGGAGATGCAGGCCTTCGCGCTGAACGTCATCCGCGAGCACCCGTTCATGGGGGAGTTCGGGTACCACTTCCGCATCGGCGGGTCGGGATTCTTCGCCCACAACGCGCTCTCCGCCTGGACCAACTACGGGCTGCTGGGATTCGTGCTCTACCTCGGCCTCATCACCTGGTTCACGGTGGTCTCCCTGCGCCACGTGTTCGTGCCGGGCGGTGGCAACGGTGCGTGGTTCGCGGCCTTCCAGCTCAACTTCGTGGCACTCATCCAGGCAGTCTCGGCGTCGCCGGTGTTCTCGCCGCTGCCGGCGCTCGGGTGGGGCCTCGCCATCAACGCCATGCGTACGGCGCCGGTGCGCCCAGCGGAGCCGGAGAAGGCGCCGCTGCTCCTGCCGGAGGTGGAGCGATGACCACTGCCGCCGCGGCGAGGGCTCCGCGTGCGCGCGCGCCGGATGACGAGGCGAGCACCTGGCTCTTCGTGCAGCCGCAGTTCGACGGTCACCACTACACCTACCTCGAGCACCTCGTGGACGGCGCGCTGCAGCGCGGAATCCGCGTCGTCGTCGGGACCGGCGTGGACGAGCAGGGCACCCGGATACATGCGGGGCTGGTCGCTCGATTCGGCGAGGCGCGACTGCGCTTCGTGCGAGTCGCTGGCCCGCCGGTGGCGCCGCCGCAGCAGAGGCTGGTGCCGCTCGTTCGCGGTGAGCTGGACCGCCGGCGCTTCGTGAAGCAGGTGTTCCGCCGGGCGAGCGAGGACACGCCCATCGCGCATGTGTTCCTGCCATACCTGGACGCGTGCCTCTTCGCCATCGCGGCGCTCGGCTCGCCATTCGCGGGGACTCCATGGTCCGGCATCACCATGCGGCAGCGGTTCCACATGCCGGCCATGGGAGTCGCCGCACGCGTCGGAGCGGTCAACGCGGCCAAGGGCTGGCTCTTCCGGCGGCTCCTTCGGCAGCGCACGCTGACCCGGCTGCTGACGAATGACGAGACCCTTGGCGAGTTCTTCGCGGCACGGCGTGGCGAGGTCGCGGAAAAGGTCGTGCATGTGCCGGATCCGTCGGACGCGGGCGGCGTCGTCAGCCGTGATCTCGCGCGCGAGCGGCTAGGCGTGCCGGCCGATGCGTGCGTCGTGCTGATCTACGGCTTCCTCGACGGACGCAAGGGCATGGGACGCCTCCTGGCGTGGGTGGACGATGCGCGTGCCTCGGGAGCGCAGGTCGTCGTGCTTGCCGTTGGACAGCAGGCGCCCGAAGTTCGCGAGCTGCTTGCGGGCGGCACCGGCCGCTCGCTCGTGCGCGACGGCACGGTGCGCGTCGTGGATGGCTTCCTGCCGGAGGCGGACGAACCGCTCTACTTCGGGGCATGCGACGTCGTCTGGCTCGGCTATGAACAGTTCGAGATGATGAGCGGCGTGCTCGTGAAGGCGGCACAGCAGCGGCGACCGGTCGTGTTCCACGACTACGGCATCATCGCGCATTATGCCAGGAAGCACGGTGTCCCGCTGTCGCCCAGCCCACGCTGCGACACG
>JAQBPZ010000241.1 GCA_028287225.1 Gemmatimonadota bacterium | reverse complement strand
ATCGCCGCCGCCGACGGGCTGGCGCTCCAGTCGGTGCGCCACGCCCACCCGCGCCTCGGCGACATCGACCTCTATCAGTGGATCCTGTTCATCGGCCAGCACGAAGCGCGGCACGTGCCGCAGGTCGCCGAGATCATCGGCGCGCTGACCGCCATCCGCCCAACCTCCACCGGAGACATCCGCCCATGATCCGTCGCTCGCTCGTCACCGCCGCGCTGGCCCTCGTGGCTGCCGCGCCGCTGTCGGCCCAGATGGCCGGCATGAACCACGATCCCGACAAGGCCACCGGCGGCGGCGCCCTGCCGGCCGGCTGGTCGTCGCGCAAGGACCGCGAGTCCGCGCCCGACGCGAAGGTGGAGCGCGTGGGCACCGGGCTGCACGTCACCTCCGGCGCGGCGGCGATCTACTGGATGGAGAAGCAGAAGGCGGGCACGCCCTTCAGCGTGTCGGCGAGCTTCACGCAGCTGAAGGCGCCCTCGCATCCCGAAGCGTACGGGCTGTTCTTCATGGGCAGCAAGCTGACCACGCCCGAGCAGAGCTATGCGTACTTCCTGGTGCGCGGCGACGGCAAGGTGACGGTGAAGCACCGCGCCGGCGCCGAGGTGCACACGATCACCGACTGGACGGAGAACGCCGCCGTGCACAAGCAGGATGCCAGCGGCAAGGCGACGAACGTGCTGAGCGTCGTGGCCGCGGCGGATTCCACGCGCATGCTGGTGAACGGAGTGCAGATCGCCGCGCTGGCGGCCAGCTATGCGAAGGCGGACGGCTACGTGGGGCTGCGGGTGAACCACAACCTCGACGTGCGCGTGGACGACTTCACCGTGAAGGCCGGCGCCGGGAGCGCCAGGGCGAAGGCGGCGCCGAAGAAGGCGGCGAAGCTCGCGACGAAGAAGTCGTGAGCCACGAATGAGCGACGCCACCCGGCCGGCCGAAGGCGACCTGCCAGCACTCGATCGCGCGCTCGGCCTGCGCGACCTGGTGCTCTTCAACCTCGTCGCCGTCGTGGGGCTGCGGTGGCTCGCCACGGCGGCGAAGGCGGGACCGAGCGCCCTGGTGCTCTGGATGCTCGCGGCGGTGTTCTTCTTCGTGCCGCAGGGGCTGGTGGTGACGGAGCTGTCGTCGCGCTTCCCGCAGGAGGGCGGCATCTACCAGTGGACGAAGCGTGCGCTCGGCGAGCGGCACGGGTATCTCTGCGGCTGGTGCTACTGGATCAACAACGTGCTGTACTATCCCAACCTGCTCATCTCCACGGCCGTCATCGCGACGTACGTGGTGGGCAAGGGGAATTCGGCGCTGGCGAGCAACTGGACGTACGTGCTGGCAGCCACGCTCGTGTGCCTGTGGCTCGCGGTGCTGATGAACATCGTGGGCGTGGGGACGGGGAAGTGGCTCCAGAACGCCGGCGGGATCGGCACGTACATCCCCGGCGTCGTGCTGATCATCCTGGGCGGCGTCACGCTGTTCGCGGGACATCCCTCCGCCAACCCCATCACGCCGCAGAACATCGCGCCCGACCTCGGCCACCTGCCGGGGCTGAACCTGTGGGCCTCCATCGCCTTCGCGTTCGCGGGGCTCGAGCTCTCGAGCGCGATGGGGGGCGAGGTGCGGAACCCGCGACGCACGCTGCCGCGCGCCATCCTGATCTCGGCGCCGCTCATCGCGCTGGTGTACATCCTGGGCACCGGCGCGCTGCTGCGCCTGGTGCCCGCCGGCGAGATCAACATCGTGTCGGGATTCCTCCAGGCCACGAGCGCCGGGGCGCGGCAGCTGAGCCCCTCCCTCTGGTGGCTCGCCCCGTTCTGCGCGGCGGCCTACACGCTCGGAAACATCGGCGGCGTGGGCGCGTGGCTCACCGGTCCGGCGCGCGTCGCGTTCGCGATCGGCCTGGACCGGTACTTTCCTCCCGCGTTCGGGCGCGTGCACTCGCGGTGGAAGACGCCCTACGTGGCCATCCTGGTCCAGGCCGGGCTGGCCACGGTGTTCCTCCTGCTCTCGGTGCTGGGCAAGGGCACCACGGTGGAGAAGGCGTACCTCATCCTGCTGGACACGCAGCTGCTCGTCTACTTCATCCCGTACTGCTACCTGTTCGTCTCCTTCCTGCTGCATCGCCGCACGGAGGCGCCCCCCGAGACGGTGCGCGTGCCGGGCGGCACGGTGGGCGCGTGGGTGGTGGGAGTCAGCGGGCTGGTGGTGACGATCTTCGCCATGTGCGTGGCGATGATCCCGCCGCCGGACGACGCGAACCCGCTTCTCTTCGAGCTGAAGGTGGTGGGCGGCGCGCTCGGCTTCGTGGCCCTGGGCGGCGTCGTGTACTGGCGCGCGCATCGCGTGTCGCGAGCGCCGGCGTGAGCAACGCGAAGGACCTGCACCTGCCGTTCACGGGCAGCGTCCAGGCCCTTCGCCGCACGCGGGCCGACGGGCCTGCGCCGGGAGTCAGTCGCCGCTGAGCCGCTCCTCGCGCAGCATCGAGGGGTCGTACGCGCGGTGGGATCCCTTCTCCGCGCGCTTCGCCGAGTACATCGCGACGTCGGCGTGGCGGAGGATGTCGTCCACGCTGCCGTCGCGCGCGGTGGCGCTGCCGATGCTCGTGCTCACGTGCAGGTCGGCGCCCGCGAGGTGAAAGGGAAAGGTCATCTGCTCGCGGATGCGCTCCACGAGGTGTGTGCCTCCCTCGTCGGCGTTCTGGTCTTCCACGAGCAGGGCGAACTCGTCGCCACCGAGGCGCGCGACGGTGTCCGTCGCACGCGCGCACGCGCGGAGGCGCGCGGCGATCATCGTGAGCAGCCGGTCGCCTTCGGCATGTCCGAGGGTGTCGTTGACCTGCTTGAAGTCGTCGAGATCCAGGAAGAGCACCATCACCGTGCGCGCGTGGCGGTGCGCCAGGGTGAGCGCGTGCGCCACGCGGTCGTAGAACAGCGCGCGGTTCGCCAGCCCGGTGAGCGGGTCGTGGAACGCCTGGTAGGCCAGCTGGTCGAGGAGCAACTTCCGCTCGCCGACGTCGCGCACGTTCAGCACGATGCCGCGCACGGTGGCGTCGGCGAGCAGGTTGCTCGCGATGGCCTCCACCTGCACCACGCGGCCGTCGGGCCGCCGGAAGCGCCACTCCGCCGCCGGCGACACCGCGGGGAGCTGGCCGGCGGTCTCGAGGTACGACGTCACCTGGGGCGTGTCCTCCGGCTGCACGAGCGACGAGAGGTGCCGGCCGACGAGCTCCTCCGGCTGGTAGCCGATCACCCGGGCGGACGACGAGCTGGCGAAGGTGATGGCGCCATGCTCGTCGAGCTGGAAGGTCAGGTCGGACGAGTTCTGCACCAGGGACCGGAACCGCGCCTCGCTGGCGCGCACCGCGGCCTCGGCGAGGACGGTGCTGCGCCGGCGGAAGGCGAACAGCTGGCGTGCGCCGAGGAAGATGGACACCGCCACGGCCCCGACGGCGAGGCCGCTGAGCGGAGGCACCCACGCGCGGAGCGCCACGACGAGCAGCAGCGCGTACGTCGCGCCGGCCGCCGCGAAGGGGAGCAGCGCGCGGAGCCGCGCCGCCAGGCTGGCGATGGCCGGCGACTGCGCCGCCTCCGCGATCGGCCCCTGCCAGAAGCGTTCGGCCGCGACGATCGTCGCCACCGCGCTCGCCAGGAAGAGCAGGTCGCTGGAGAGCGCCGTGCGCTGGCCCGTGCGGGCGACGAGCAGGTTGAACCAGAGGTCGGCCACCACCATGAGCGAGGTGGCGAGCGCCAGCCAGCGCACCGCGATGCGGTCGCCGTCGGCGGCCTGCCGCAGGGCGATGGAGACGAGGCCCACGAGCAGCAGCAGGTCCGCCAGCGGGTAGACCATGGCGAGGGTCACCGCCATCCCGTCGCTGGCGCTGGCCACCGGTGCGCGCAGGACGAAGTACCACAGGGCCACCCCCGCTCCCGAGAGCACCATCCCGGCGTCGCAGAGCAGCTTCCACCGGTCCTCTCGCCGCTGTGCGCCGGGGATCCGGAGGAGCGCGGCGAGGGTCAGCGGATAGCCGACGAGGAAGCAGGCGTCCGCGAGCGATCCGGTGGAGATGCGCCCATCGACGTGCAGCTGGACCAGGGCGATCGCGTTGCCGAGGACGAGCGTCACGCCGGCGGCCGCGAGGAGCCGCAGCGCGGGTCGCATGGCGGCGCTGCCGCGGGGACGGCGGGCCGCACGCAGGAAGAGAACGGCCGCCGCCGCGTTCAGCGGGAGCAGCACGCTCTCCGACACGACGGCGCGCACGTGTTCGGACGCACCGCCGAATCGCGACCAGCCGAGGTAGCCCAGTGCGTACGCGAGCGCGATCCAGGCGACGGTGAGTCGCGGGTGCGCCGACGGCGCCGGCGCGGTAGCGCGCGAGGTCTGGAGGGCAGTCATGGGAGACGGCGGGGCCGCGTAGGCGCCGCGCCTGCTGTAAGCTCGCCCCGGACACGCGTTTGACGCAAGCTCGGCCCGCGCTAGCTTCAGGGTGGATGACGCCCAGCGACGAACAGGACACCACGGGGTTCCAGGGGACGATGGCCGCGCCCCCCGATCCCGAGCCACCGCAGGACCTGGGGTTCGGCTCGGTGGTGGGTGGCGCGCGACAGCAGCGCCTGCTCAATCGCGACGGCAGCTTCACGTCGCGTCGCGTGGGCTCCGGCGTCCTCTCGTACGTGAACGGCTATCACGCCCTGCTCACCACGTCCTGGCCGCGGTTCCTCGGCATGGTGACGATGGCGTACGTCGCCGTGAACGCGCTCTTCGGAATGGTCTACGTGGCCTGCGGTCCCGCCGCGTTGCGCGGGCTTGGCGAGGGCGAGATGGGCGGCGCCTTCCTCCGCGCCTTCTTCTTCAGCGTGGAGACCTTCGCGACGATCGGCTTCGGCGCGATGTACCCGGTCGGCGTGCTGTCGAACACGGTCGTGACCCTGGAATCGCTGATCGGGCTGCTGTTCGTCGCGCTGCTGACGGGCCTCGTCTTCGCCCGCTTCGCGCGGCCCACCGCGGCGGTGATGTTCAGCGACATCGCCGTGGTGGCGCCGTACCAGGGGCGCACCGGCTTCATGTTCCGCATCGCCAACTCGCGCAGCAACCAGCTCATGGAGCTGGAGGCGAAGATCCTCTACAGCCGCCTCGACGGGCAGGGCCGCCGCTACGACCAGCTCAGGCTGGAGCGCACGAAGGTCGTCTTCTTCCCGCTGAGCTGGACCATCGTGCACCCGATCGATGACGCGAGCCCGCTGCGCGGCAAGTCGTACCAGGACCTGGTGGACGAGGATGCCGAGTTCGACATCCTCATGAGCGGGGTCGACGAGACCTTCGCGCAGCAGGTGCACGCGCGGTCCAGCTACAAGCCGAACGAGATCCGGTTCGGGTCGAGGTTCTCCAACATCTACAACCCGGTGTCCCGCGACGGCACCATCAGCATCGACCTGTCGCGGCTGAGCGAGGTGGAGCACGCGCCGCTGGACGGGGAGGGCTACGCGCACACGCAGACCTTCCGGCACACGGGACACTTTACGCAGTTCGTGCCGCCCCCGGCGGGCCGCCCGGGCACGGACGGGCGGTGAGCGCTCCGCCGGCCGGGTCGCTCGGACCCGGCCGGCGGGGCTGACCGGCGCTACGCGTTCTTCGCGTTGTTGGGCTCGTTGCCGATGGAGAACGGGGCGTGATCCTGGTTGTGCGCGTTCTCGGGGGTCGACGCCCGCTTCTCCGCCATGTCCTGCGCGAGCTTCTGCTTCTCCTTCTCCTGCAGGCCCGTATCGCTCCGCTGGCCGCGCGGGTCGGTGCCTCCCGACTCGGGACGATCCTCGCGATTGGCCATGTCCGACTTGCCACCCATGTGTCAGCTCCCTTGCTGGTGTGGGTCCGACATCAGGCAGAAACCGGACCGCCGGTGCACGGCCGTCCGGCCTCGTGATGGACCCGGAGCCCCTCGGCACGGGTAGTTCCAGCCAGTTCGACGGTCCCACGGTTCACCGGTATATTCCAGCATGCGTCTGCTTCGTTTCGCCGTCCCCGGTCTGGCGGCACTGCTGTGCCTGTCCGCGCCCCTCGCGGCCCAGAAGGTCCCGCCGCGCACGAGCCGGCCGGCGGCTCCGCGACCCGCTGCGCCCACGCCCGCCGCG
>JAQBPZ010000070.1 GCA_028287225.1 Gemmatimonadota bacterium | reverse complement strand
GGGATCCGCCGCTCGGCGAGCTGCGCCAGCACGGCGCTCACCTTCGCCATCTGCATCAGCGAGAGCACCCCTTCCTGCATGCTGGCGCCGCCCGAAGCGCAGAAGATGATCAGGGGATGCTTGCGCTCCATCGAGCGCTGGCCGAGGCGGGAGATCTTCTCGCCGACGACGGAGCCCATGGAGCCGCCCATGAAGGAGAAGTCCATGATCCCGAGGCTGACCGGCAGGTCCTCGATGGTGCCGGCGGCGGCGAGGATGGCGTCGCCGTCGCCGGCGTTCGCGGTCGCCTTCTTCAGGCGCGCCGGGTACTCCGGAAAGCCGAGCGGATCCGTGGAGCGGATGTCCATCTCGAGCTCCTCGGCGGACCCATCGTCGAGGAGGATGTTGCAGTAGTCGTTGGCCTTGATGCGACGGTGGTAGTCGCAGGTGGGGCACACGTTGAGGTTGCGGACGAACTTTTCACGGATGTCCGTGTGTCCGCACGCTTCGCACTTCTCCCACACGTCGGCGGGAATCTCGAGCCGCTCCCGACGGGGCTGCCGCGGCTTCTTCTCCTTCCGGAACCAGGCCATATCAGGGGAATGTGACCGAGGATACAGTCGTGGGCAAGGCCGGGAGGGGTTTTGCGGGGGAGGGCGTTTGCGGTTGGCGGTGAGCGGTTTGCGGTCAGGCCTCGGTGGGCTTCTACCGCAAACCGCTCACTGCAAACCGCTAACGCCTTTGTTCACACGGCGAAGGGCCCGCTCCGGCCGCCGCGGCCTTCCGCGGCGATGCGGACGAGCAGCCCGATCGCCAGCCAGCTCGCGAGCATGAAGCTGCCGCCGTAGCTGAAGAAGGGGAGCGGGATGCCGGTGATCGGCATGAGGTTGAGCGTCATGCCCACGTTCACGAGCACGTGCACCATCCAGCTCGCGAGCAGGCCGAACGCGATCAGGCTGCTGAACGAGTCGTTGGCCCGCTCGGCGATCTTCGTCACGCGGATGAAGAGCAGCAGGAAGAGGAAGAACGCCACCATCACGCCCAGGAAGCCGAGCTCCTCGCCCACCACCGCGAAGATGAAGTCGGTGTGCTGTGCGGGCAGGAAGGCGAGGCGTTTCTGCGTCCCCTGCGTGTAGCCCTTGCCGAACCATCCCCCCGAGCCGATCGCGATCTGCGACTGGATCACGTGGTAGCCGGCGAGGCGGCGATCCACGTCGGGGTTGATGAAGACGAGGAGGCGCTTCTGCTGGTACGGGGCGAGCTTTTCCCAGACGATCGGCGAGACGACGCCGAAGATCACGTTGAGCACCACGAGGAAGATGCCCTCGTACATGTACGGCTTGTACCAGAGCACCAGCGCGACGAGCAGCAGGAACCACGCGCCCCAGAGCTGGGTGTTGAAGGCGAGGATGAGGCTCACCACCGGGCTCGCCACGAGCACCAGCAGCGGCCACGACACGCCGACCCAGAACAGCATCGCGAACGCGAACCCGACGAACACGATGCCGGTGCCGAGGTCGGGCTGCTTCATGATGAGCGCCCACGGAATGCCGACGACGAGGGCGGGCTTCCAGAGCTCCAGCAGCGACTTCGGCGGCTCCTTGAAGCCGGCGAGCACCTTCGCCAGGGCGAGCACCACCGTGATCTTCGCGAGCTCGGACGGCTGTCCGATGCGGAACCCGCCGATGGCGAGCCAGCTCTTGCTGCTGGCCGCCGTGCCGGCTCCCTTGCCGATGAACAGCAGGAGCACGAGCATCGCGACGGTCACGTAGTACGCCGGCCAGGTGAGCCAGTCCAGCATCCGCACCGAGCAGCGCGTGACGCCGTACGCGGCCGCCAGGGAGATCAGGAACCAGATCACCTGCGAGCGCCAGAGCTTCGCCACGTTGGTGACGATGTCCGTCTGCCCGGCCGAGTAGACGATGGAGATGCCGTAGAGGGACAGCAGCAGGCCGATGCAGACCAGCGACCAGTCGATCGGAAACCGACGGACGCTCATGCCGCGCGCGTCTCGAGCACGGGACGCAGGAGCATCAACGCGATCACGCCGGCCACCGCGGTGACCGCGGCCGAGAGGGACGACCACACCAGGATCTGCATCACGAGCTCGACGCCGTGCATCCGACGTTCCACGAGGTTCATGACGATCTCATAGGCCCACTTCCCGAGGAAGAGGAAGAAGCCGTTGAGCAGCACGTGGTCGGCGAAGAACACCGCCTTGAGGCGGCTCCAGCTGAATCCGATCAGCGTCATGGCGAGTGCCCCCGCCCCGAAGGCGCCGAGCGCCAGCGAGTCGGAGGCCAGGCCGAGCACGAAGCCGAACAGCGCGGCCACCCCGGGGCGGACCCGCACCGACGCCAGCAGCAGCGCGATGATCAGGAAGTCGGCCGAGGCACGCCAGGCGAGCAGCGGCCGGAGCGTGTAGTGCAGGAAGATCAGGACCGCACAGAGGACGATCGTGCGGACCGTGGCGCCCCAGTTCATTGGCGTGCTCCCTGAGTCGGTGCAGCGGGGCGCGCGGGGGCCGGCGCGCCCGGGATGAAGGGTCCGGCGGTGTCGGCTGCGCGGGCGCGGCGGATGCTGTCGCGCCGCGCGCGGGCGATCGCGCTGTCGCGGCGCGCGCGCGCGGCGGCGGGATCGATCGGTGCCGTGGTGGGCGCGGCACCGGTGGCGCGAATGAGGCTGTCCGTACGGATGCTGTCGCGCCCCACGGAGTCGTTGAGGCTGCGCGCGGCGGAATCGATCGCGGCACGACGAGCGGCGGCTTCGGCGGTCGCGGCCTGACGGGCGAGCGAGTCACCGGCGACCACGATGCTGCGCGTGGCCGAGTCGATCGGCCCCACGTCGGCCCAGATGTTGGTGAGCCCCGCGGCGCCATTGGCGGCGGCGCGCTGCGGCGTGAGGATCATCACCGACGTGAGCTCGGTGGGGTTCACCGCCGGCCGGAGCAGGTAGGTGCGCGCCCACGGCTCGTTCGTCCGCGGCATCTCGCTCAGCACGATGCCGATCGGGATGCCCTTGGGATAGATGCCGCCCAGACCGGAGCTGAAGATGACCGCGCCGGGCTTGAGCGAGGCGCGGAACGGCACGCCGCGCATCTCCAGCAGGTACCGTTCGGACTTGAGGAAGCTCTGCTCCTGGTCCGAGCCGGCGTTGCCGACGTGCGGCTGCACGATGCCGAAGGCCGTCTGGTCGGCGGACATCGCGCTGACCCGGAAATCGGGATGCGCGAAGAGGATCGCGAGGCTCATCGTGGGATCCACCGTCTGGACCAGGCCGACGACGCCCTCGGCGGACACCACGAGGCTGCGCTCCGCCACGCCCGCGTTGGAGCCCGCGCTCAGGGTGACGGTGAAGTCCTCCGCGCGGCCGCGCCCCTGGAGCGCCTCGGCGGGGATGAAGCCCCACTGCAGCTTGGCGCCGAGCCCCAGCAGCTTGCGGAGCCGGTCGTTCTCGTTCTGCAGCGTGGGAACGCGCGCCGCCGCGAGGGCGAGGGTGTCGTTCTTCAGGGTCTCGCGCTCCGACGACAGGTACGCGGCGCGCCAGCGTTCGGCGCCCTTCTGGAGGCGGAGCAGCGGCGCCACGAGCGACCGGCGCAGGACGCTCGCGACCGGCTCGCGCGCCTTGGCGGGCAGCACCGTCGCGGCGAGCGAGAGGAGCACGCAGACGCCGAAGATGATGACGTCGATGCCCGAGTTGAACCTGGATGCGCGCGCCACCCTGCCCTCAGGTGCTGAGCACGGACCAGTACTTCTCCTCGTCGTCGAGGATGCGGCCGGTGCCGCGCACCACGCACGTCAGCGGGTCCTCGTCCACGTGGATCGGGAGGCCGGTCTCCTGGCTGAGCAGGAGGTCGAGGCCGCGGATCAGCGCGCCGCCGCCGGTCATCACGATGCCGCGGTCCACGATGTCACTCGCCAGCTCGGGCGGGGTGATCTCGAGCGCGCGGCGCACGGCGTCCACGATCTGCTGGATCGGCTCCTGGATCGCCTCGCGGATCTCGCTCGAGTGCACGCGCACCGTCTTCGGGATGCCCGAGACGAGGTCGCGGCCCTTCACCTCCATCTCGCGCTCGTCGCCGATGGGCGCCGCGCTGCCGATCTGGATCTTGATCTGCTCGGCCGTCGGCTCGCCGATCAGCAGGTTGTAGTTCTTGCGCATGAACTGCACGATGGACATGTCCAGCTCGTCGCCGCCGGTGCGGATCGAGGTGTCGGACACTATTCCCGACAGCGCGATGACGGCGATCTCGGTGGTGCCGCCGCCGATGTCGATGACCATGTTGCCGGTCGGCGTCTCCACGGGCAGGCCCACGCCGATCGCGGCGGCCATCGGCTCGGCCACCATGAAGACCTCCTTGGCGCCGGCGCCGAGGGCGGAGTCGCGCACGGCGCGCTTCTCCACCTCGGTGATGCCGCTCGGCACGCACACGATGACGCGCGGCTTCACCTTGAAGACGTGGTTGTCGATGATGAGCTTCAGGAAGTAGCGCAGCATCTTCTCGGTCACGTCGAAGTCGGCGATGACGCCGTCCTTCATCGGGCGGACGGCGATGACGCCCTCCGGGGTCCGGCCGAGCATGCGCTTGGCCTCGAGCCCGACGCCCTTGATCTGCTTGGTCTCACGGTCGATCGCGACGACGGAAGGCTCGTTCAGGACGATCCCCTCGCCCTTCACGTAGACGAGCGTGTTCGCCGTGCCGAGGTCCACTCCGATCGCGTTCGCGGGGAAGAGACTTCCCGCCTTGAAGAAAGGCCAGCGCATCAATTTGGGGTTGGGGCGCCCGCTCCGGATGGGGGGAGCAGGCCGTGCGAGTTGCAGGGGTGAAAACGCTGAAAGCTACCCCTGACGCCATGGAGCGGCAAGGCGTTGTGTCGTCGTAACCTAGGTCACTGAAAAGCCGCGGTCGGGCGCTCGGCTGGCCGTCGTGCGACGCGGCGCGTCCCCGCCGCCCGGCCAGCCAAAGCAAGAGGCACACCGTGACGCCGGTGTGCCTCGTGCTCGCGCTCAATCAGCCTGACTGGCCGACCACTCTGCCGGTCACGCGACGGCCGCCCCTCAGGCCAGGAACTGCGCCGGCTCGTGGAACTCCATCCCGAAGGCCTCGGCGACCCCCGCGTACGTGACCTTGCCCTGGACCACGTTCAGCCCCTTCAGGAGGGCCGGGTTGTCCTTGAGCGCCTTCTTCCAGCCCTTGTTCGCCAGCTGGAGGGCGTACGGCAGGGTCGCGTTGGTCAGCGCCAGCGTGGAGGTGCGCGGGACGCCGCCCGGCATGTTGGCCACGCCGTAGTGGATCACGCCGTCCACCACGTAGGTGGGGTTCTCGTGCGTCGTCGCGTGGATGGTCTCCACGCAGCCGCCCTGGTCGATGGCCACGTCGACGATCACGGCGCCCGGCTGCATGCGCTTGAGGTCTTCCTTGCGGATGAGCTTCGGGGCGACCGCGCCCGGAATGAGCACGCCGCCCACGACGAGGTCCGCCGTCGCGATCTGCTCCAGGACGTTGTGGCGGTTGGAGTGGATGGTCTGGACGTTGGCCGGCATCACGTCGCTGAGGTAGCGCAGCCGCTCCAGCGAGATGTCGAGGATCACGACCTTGGCGCCCATGCCCGCGGCCATCTTGGCCGCGTTGATGCCGACGATGCCGCCGCCGAGGATCACCACCTTGGCGGGCGCCACGCCCGGCACGCCGCCGAGGAGCACGCCGCGTCCGCCGTACAGCTTCTCGAGGTACTTCGCCCCCTCCTGCACCGCCATCCGCCCCGCGACCTCCGACATCGGCGTGAGGAGCGGCAGCTCGCGCGTGGGCAGCTCCACGGTCTCGTACGCCACGCACACCGCGCCGCTGTCGAGGTGCGCCTGCGTGAGCGCCTTGTCGGCGGCGAAGTGGAAGTACGTGAAGATCAGCTGGTCCTTCTTCATGCGGGGCCACTCGACCTTGATCGGCTCCTTCACCTTCATGATCATGTCGCTCGCGGCCCACACGGCATCGGCGTCCTTGCCGATCTTCGCCCCGACGGCGGTGTAGTCCTCATCCGAGAACCCGCTCCCCAGGCCGGCGCCGGTCTCGATGAGCACGGAGTGGCCGGCGCTGACCAGGGTCTCGGCGCCAGCCGGGACAAGCGCGATGCGGTTCTCGTTCGTCTTGATTTCCTTCGGGACGCCGATCTTCATTGCAGGGCGAGGTCTGTGTAGGTGGAAGTGGCTGTCAGCCGGTCGGCTGGACAGCGACGTGGCGGTGCGGCGCGGTCGCGCGCGTGGCTGACAGGCCGACTCGCGGACCGCCTTCCGTGCCGAGCGTTAAAACTCGTCCCCCGGCCCCAAAGACACAACCGTCTGCCGCTCCGGCGCGAAGTACTCGCGCGCCACCGACGCGATCTCCTCCTCCGTCACGGCGTCGATGAGCTCGATCATCTGGTCCAGGGTCCGATACGGCTCGCCGTAGAGCTCCACGCCGGCGCACCGGTACATGCGCGACGTCACGCTCTCGAGCGACAGCGTCACCTGCCCCTTCAACTGGCTCTTGCCCATCGCCAGCTCGGCCGCGGGCAAGCCGTTCGCGGCGACGTCGGCGAGCTCGCTGTTGATCGCGTCGAGCGCCTGGCGCGCCGTGTCCTGTCCCGTGCCCACGTACACGCCGTGCATGCCGACGTCGGCGTGGAACGACGTGAAGGTGTACACGGAGTACGCGAGCCCCAGCTCCTCGCGCACCTTCTGGAACATCCGCGAGCTCATCCCGCCCCCGAGCAGTGAGCTGAGGAGCACGATGGCGTGGCGCCGCGGGTCCTCGTGCCTCACCGTCGCGCTGCCGGCGACGATGTGCATCTGCGCGCCCTCCCGCGTCACGTGGCGCCGCGTCGGCAGCGCGGTGACCGCCGGGGGCACGACGAGCGGCGCGGTGTCGCCCGCCACGCGGTCGGCCCAGCCGGTGCGATGCAGGATCTCGAGCAGCGCGTCGTGATCCACGTTGCCGGAGGCCGCCACGATCATCTGCCCCGGATGGTAGGCGCGCCGGTGCAGCGCCTCGAGGTCGCTCACCTTGAGCGCGCTCACGGAATCCCGCGTGCCGAGGATGGAGTAGCCGTAGGGGTGCGGGCCCCACAGCGCCTCGCTGTGCAGCTCGTAGACCAGGTCGTCGGGGGTGTCGTCGACCATCGCGATCTCCTCCAGCACCACCTTGCGCTCGAGCGCGAGGTCGGACTTCCGGAGGATCGGGGCGAACACGAAGTCGCCAATGACGTCCGCGGCGATCTCCAGGTGCTCGTCGAGCACGCGCGCCTGGTAGACGGTGTGCTCGCGCGAGGTGTACGCGTCGAGCGAGCCGCCCAGCGCCTCGAGCTCCAGGGCGATCTGCCTGGCGGTGCGGCGCGCCGTGCCCTTGAACACCATGTGCTCGAGCAGGTGCGAGACGCCCATCTTGTCTGGTGCTTCATGCAGCGATGCTGCCCGGATCCAGGCCCCGAACGCGACCGACCGCACTCCCGGCATACGCTCCGAGAGTACGGTCAGCCCATTGGGGAGCACTGTCCGGCGGAACCCGCCCGCCGGCGTGTCACCGCGCGACACTAGCGGCGCGAGCGGCCCCCGCCGCTGCCGCTGCGGCCGCCGCTGCGCGGACGGTCGCCGTCCTCGCGGGGCGGACGGTCACCCTCGGGGCGAGGCGGACGCGCCTCCTCCTCGGGCATGCCTTCGGGACGCGGCACCAGCGCCTTCATGCTGAGGCGCAGGCGGCCGCGCTCGTCGCGGTCCAGCAGCTTGACCGTCACGCGGTCGCCCTTGTTCACCACGTCCTCGGTGCGCTCCGTCCGGCCATGCTGCAGCTCGGAGATGTGCACGAGGCCCTCGGTGCCGGGCATGATCTCGACGAAGGCGCCGAACGCGGTCGTCGTCTTGACGTTGCCCTCGTAGGTGGCGCCGATCTCCGGCTCCGCCGTGATGGCCTGCACCATCTGGCGGGCCCGCTGCATCGCCTCGCCGCCGACGGCGGCGATGGTGACCAGGCCGGTGTCGTCCACGGTGAGCTCCGCGCCCGTCTCGTCCTGGATGCCGCGGATGGTCTTGCCCTTCGGTCCGATCAGGTCGCCGATCTTCTCGGGGTTGATCATCATGGTCACGATGCGCGGCGCGTACGTGCTGAGCTCCTCACGCGGTGCGGCGAGCGCCTTGTCCATCTCGGCCAGGATGTGCATGCGGCCTTCCTTGGCCTGCGCCAGCGCTTCCTTCATGATCTGGAGGTCGAGCCCCTCGATCTTGATGTCCATCTGGATGGACGTGATGCCGTTCGACGTGCCCGCGACCTTGAAGTCCATGTCGCCGAGGTGATCCTCGGTGCCGAGGATGTCGGTGAGGATCGCGTACTTCTTGCCTTCCTTGATCAGGCCCATCGCGACGCCGGCGACGGCGGCGCGGATCGGGATGCCGGCATCCATCATGGCGAGCGAGCCGCCGCAGACGGAGGCCATGGAGCTCGAGCCGTTCGACTCGAGGATCTCGGAGACGATGCGGAGCGTGTACGGGAAGTCGGCGAAGTCCGGCAGCACGGCCATGAGCGCGCGCTCGGCCAGGTTGCCGTGGCCGATCTCGCGGCGCGAGGTGCCGCGCACGGGACGCACTTCACCCGTGGAGAACGGGGGGAAGTTGTAGTGCAGCATGAACGACCGCGTGGTCTCCTGCGCGTGGTCGATCGAGTCGAGGCGCTGGACGTCGTTCGCGGTGCCGAGCGTGATGGCGACGAGCGCCTGCGTCTGGCCGCGCGTGAAGAGCGCGGAGCCGTGGGCGCGCGGCAGCAGGCCGAGGTCGATCGAGATCGGGCGGACCTCGTTCGTGGCGCGGCCGTCGACGCGCTTCTTGGTCGTCAGCACCTGCGAGCGGAGCGCGTTGTACTCGAGGTCACCGAGGATGTGATGGATCTCCTTGGCGTTGTCCGGGAGGTCGGCCGCGAGCTGCTCGGCAACCTGCTTCTTCACGAGCTCCACCGCGGCGACGCGGGTCTGCTTGTCCTTCTGGTTGAGCGCCTCGGCGATCTTGACGTCGGCCGCGAGCTTCACCTTCTCGGCGAGACCCTCGGTGACCGTCGCCTTGGTCCAGGCGAGCTTCTCGACCTTGGGGGAGGCCTTCATCAGCTCCCTCTGGAAGCCGATGAGCTCCTTGATGCCGGCGTGCGCCACCGTGATGGCCTCCACGACGTCCTCCTCGCTCACCTCGAGGGCGCCGCCCTCGACCATGAGGATGGACTCCTGCGAGCCCGCGACGACCAGCTCCATGTCGCTGTACTCGAGCTGCTGGAAGGTCGGGTTGAGGATCCAGTTGCCCTGCACGCGGCCCACGCGGACGCCGGCGATCGGCTCGGCGAACGGGGTGCGCGAGGCATTCAGCGCGTACGACGTCGCGACCATCGCGAGCACGTCGGCGCGGTTCTCCTGGTCGGCGGAGATGACGTAGCAGAACACCTGGACTTCGTTCTGGAAGCCCTCGGGGAACAGCGGGCGGATGGAGCGGTCGATGATCCGGCACGCCAGGATCTCGTTGTCGCTCGGCCGGCCTTCGCGCTTGATGAAGCCACCCGGGATCTTGCCGGCGGCGTAGGTGCGCTCCTTGTATTCCACCGTGAGGGGGAAGAAGGGGAGCGGACTCTTGTTGTCGCTCACCGTGACGGTCGCGAGCACCACCGTCTCGCCGAACGTGATGAGGCAGGAGCCGGCGGCCTGCTTGGCCATGCGGCCCGTCTCGATGATCAGCGGGCGTCCCGCGAACGTCTTTTCAATGCGTTGCATGTTTTCTCTTTTTTTCGCCTCTGCGTGCTGCCGACCGGATGCCGGCAGCGCTTCGTGAAATGCAAAACGCGCGGGCCGCATGTATGCGCCCGCGCGTATGCCCTGTGACCTGCCTAATACCGGAGACCGAGCTCCTGTACGATACCGCGATACCCGTCGATGTCGGTGCGCTTCATGTAGTTGAGCAGCCGGCGACGCGTACCGACCATCTTGAGCAGCCCGCGGCGCCCGTGATGATCCTTCTTGTGAGCCCGGAAGTGCTCCGTGAGGTAGTTGATCCGCTCCGTGAGGAGCGCGACCTGAACTCTCGCGGAGCCGGTGTCGGTCTCGTGCGTCTTGTACTTCTCGAGCGTCGGAGCGTTATCGAAAGCCATGGCCTTTGGGCGTCTGCAAATTGGTTGAGCCGTGTAACTTAGCGAACTGAGAGGCGGGTGTAAAGGGGTCTTCCTCGTCAACGGCGTTTGCGGCGAGCGGTGAGCCGTTGGCGGTAGAAGCGTCCCGAGGTCTGACCGCTCACCGCTCACCGCAAACGCCCGTCAGGCCGTCATCCGAACAGCCGCCCCCCCACATCCCGGAACAGCTTCACCACGTCGTTGAACGTGGACATCGCGAAGATCAGCAGGATGGCGCCCAGGCCCACGCGGAGGATGTACTCGCGCGACCGGGCGCTGAACGGCGAGCCCTTCAGCGCCTCGGCGATGTTGATCAGGATCTGGCCGCCGTCCAGGATCGGGATGGGCAGCAGGTTCAGCACCGCCACGTTGATGCTCAGCGCGGCCACGAGCAGCAGGATGCTCGCGAGCCCCGCCTGCCCCGCCTCCACCGACGCCCGCGTGATCGCGATGGGGCCGCCCAGCTCCCGGACCGACACCGACCGGGTGGCGAGCCGCTTCACGACGTCCACGATCCCCGTGGCCACCTGCCAGGTCTTCTGCGCCCCGCCCTTCACGGCGTCGCCGATGGAGACCGGCTCGCGGATGCTGGCGTCGGCGATCCCCGCGCCGATCTTGCCGACCGTGCGGGTCGCCTTCGTCTGCGGGTCCACCTCCTGTGTCGCCACCGGCCGCAGCGTGAGGGGCACCACGCGGCCGCCACGCCGGACCTCGAACGCCAGGTCCTGCCCCGCCGCGGGGCCCACGTGCCCCACGAGCTCCTGCCAGCTGTGGATGGGCTGGTGCCCGATGCTCACGACGGTGTCGCCGACCGCGAGGCCGGCCTTGAGCGCGGCGCTCCCCGGCAGCACCTGGCCGATCACCGGCGCCCGGAAGAAGTCGACCGCCTCGAGGATCGCGTCCGGCTTCGGATCGCTGCCCGTGCCCACCGGAATCCCGAGCTCGCCGCGCTGCGTGCGGAGCGTCAGGGTGCCGGGCGGGGCCGACTCGATGCGCTCCACGATGTCGTTCCACGTCGCCACCGGCTGCCCGTTCACCGCGGTGATCGTGTCCCCGGCGCGCAGCTGCACGAGCGACGAGGCCGCGAGCGGGCCGCGCACCTCGCCCACCACGCGCGTGGCCACCACCGGGCGGCCGAACGCGAGATGCAGCCCGGTGTAGATCAGGAACGCCAGGATGAAGTTCATCGTGACGCCCGCGATCATGATGAACAGCCGTGCCGCGAGCGACTTGGACTCGAACCACCGGCTCTCGGGCACCGGCTTCGGCCCGAACGGCATCATCGCCTCGGCATCGTAGCCGGCGTCGCCCGGCTTCAGGCCATCCGTCTCCTCGCCGCCCTCGATGAACGCCGTCTCGGCGTCGTGCCGCGAGGCCATGCGCACGTAGCCGCCGAGGGGCAGCATCGCGAGCACGTACTCGGTCTCGCCGTGGCGCTTGCGGAACAGGGCCGGGCCGAAGCCCACGGAGAAGCGCGGCGCGTAGACGCCGGTGAGCTTCGCCGCGATGAAGTGTCCCAGCTCGTGGATGAAGATCACGAGGCCGAAGACGATGAGAGGCGAGAGAACTGCGAGCATCAGTAGAGCTCCTGCACGTGGCGCCGCGCCGAGGCGTCGGCGGCGAGGATGTCGTCGCGGGTGCCGCCCGGCAGTCCGCCGAGCTGCGCGAGCGCGCTCTCGACGGCCCGCGCGATGTCGGCGAACCGGATGGTGCCGCCCAGGAAGAGGGCGACGGCCTGTTCGTTCGCGGCGTTGAAGACCGCCGGGGCGGCGCGTCCGCTCCGTCCCGCCTGGATGCCCAGGTCGAGACAGGGAAACGCGTCGCGCCGCACCGGCTCGAAGGTGAGCGGCGAGAGCGCGACCGGATCGAACTCCGGTACCCCGCTGTCGGCGACACGGTCCGGATGCGTGAGCGCATAGAGGATGGGCAGCTCCATGCTCGGCACGCCCATCTGGGCGAGCACGCTGCCATCCACGAACTCCACGAAGGAGTGCACGACGCTCTGCGGGTGCACCACGACCTCGATGCGGTCGTACGGCACGCCGAACAGATAGTGCGCCTCGATGACCTCGAGCGCCTTGTTGGCCAGCGTCGCGCTGTCCACGGAGATCTTGCGGCCCATGCGCCAGGTCGGGTGCCGCAGCGCGTCCGCCAGCGTGGCGTTGGCCAGCCGACCCGCGTCCCAGTCGCGGAACGGCCCCCCCGAGGCGGTGAGCACCAGCCGACGCACTTCGGAGGCGGGCCGGCCCGCGAGGCACTGGAGAATCGCGCTGTGCTCGCTGTCCACCGGCACGAGCTCCCCGCCGCCCAGGCGCGCCGCCTCCATCACGAGGTCGCCGGCCATCACGAGCGATTCCTTGTTCGCCAGCGCGACGCGCTTGCCCGAGTCGAGGGCCGCCATGGTGGCGCCGAGACCGGCGGAGCCGACCACCGCGTTGAGCACGATGTCGACGTCGTCCCGCGTGGCCGCCTCGATGAGGCAGCCTTCGCCGGCGCTCCACCCGGGACCGCACTTCTGGGCGTCGCCCACCAGGCCCACGAAGCCTGGCTCGAAGCGCGCGGCCTGCGCCGCCAGGAGCGCGTCGTTGGAGAAGGCGGTGAGCGCGGCGACGCGGAACCGGTCGCGATGTCGATCCAGCACGGTCAGCGCCGTGGTGCCGATCGATCCGGTGGAGCCCAGGATCGCGATCCCCCGAACGGTCACCGGAACACGGGGAGCGGCAGCCACCCGAGCAGCAGATAGGCCACCGGGAGCACGAAGATCAGGCTGTCGAACCGGTCCAGAATGCCCCCGTGTCCGGGAATGATCCGCGAGGAGTCCTTCACGCCGCTCTCGCGCTTGATCAGCGACTCGAACAGGTCGCCGACCTGCGCGGCGACGCTGATGAGCGCCCCGAACAGGAGCGCGCCCCACGGCGTGAAGCCGAGCGACGCCACGGGCACGAGCACCCAGCGGGCATATGCCCACGAGACGATCATGCTGGCCACGAGCCCGCCGACGGCCCCGCTGACCGTCTTTCCGGGGCTGACCCAGGGGATGAGCTTGCGTCCCCCGATCGTGCGGCCGACGAAGTAGGCGCCGATGTCGCTGGCCCAGGTGATCACGAGGGGGAACACGAGCAGCGCGCCGCCGGGCGGGACGCGCAGCGCGAGCCAGCCGGCACCCAGGTGATGCGCGCCCACGTCGTCATAGCCGCGCACCACGTCGTGGTAGCGGATGGCGTACCCGAAGCCCAGCATGCCCGCGGTATAGGCGACGCCGAGCAGCGTGGTGGCCACCGCGGCGATGGGCCGGCCCTCCACGCCGCGCAGCCAGATGCTCGCGCCGAGGAGCAGCAGCACCACGAGCGCGGCGGCGGCCGGCGGGACGGTGAACACCCCGAGGTAGCTGGCGTGGATCGCGAGCGGCGCGAGCCCCGCCAGCGCGATGCCGGCGTCGGACAGCGGGTTGTGGCCCGCGGCGCGGGCGATCCGGTAGAACTCCCAGGCACCGAGCGCGCACACGATGGCGAGGAGCGCGGCGAGCGGCGCCCCTCCCACCAGCACGATCCAGAGCGCGAGGGGTGCGGCGACGACGGCGAAGAGGGTGCGAAGCGCGAGCTCCGGCATGGGCGCGGAAGCGGCCCGCGTCAGACTTCCATGATCTCGGCCTCTTTGGCCTTGATCAGCGCGTCGATCTTCCCGATGTAGTCGTCATGGACCTTCTGCAGGTCCTTCTCGGCGTGCTTCACGTCGTCCTCGCTCACGCCGGAGAGCTTCTTCAGCGCGTCGCGCGCATGCGTGCGCGCGTGGCGGATGGCGATCTTGCCGTCTTCCGCGAGCTTGTGGATGACCTTCACCAGCTCCTTGCGGCGCTGCTCGTTCATCTGCGGCAGCGGCACGCGGATGGTGCCGGACTGGTTGGACGGCTCCAGGCCGAGGTCGGAGTCGCGGATCGCCTTCTCCACGGCCTTCGCCTGCCCCTTGTCGAACGGGGTGACGAGCAGCGTGCGCGGCTCCGGTGCGGCGACGCTGGCCACCTGGTTGAGGGCCATCATCTGCCCGTACATCTCGACACGGACCGTGTCGAGCATGTTGGGCGACGCCTTGCCGGAGCGCACCGAGGCGAACTCGCGCTTGGCGGACTCGAGGCCCTTGTCCATCGACGTCCGGCAGTCCTTCACGATCTGGGGAATTGTGCTCATCTGACGAGGGTGCCGATGCGCTCACCACGCACTGCCGCGGCGATCGCACCTGGTTTACGGATGTTCAGCACGATCAGCGGCAGGGAGTTCTCCTTGCTGAGCGTCACGGCGGTCTGGTCCATCACCTTGAGCTCCTCGAGCATCACGTCGCGGTAGCTGATCTCTTCGTACAGCGTGGCGTCGGGATTGATCTTGGGATCGGCCGAGTACACGCCGTCGACGCTCGTCGCCTTGATGATCACCTGCGCCTTCATCTGGATGGCGCGCAGGACGGCGGCGGTGTCCGTGCTAAAGTAAGGGTTGCCCGTGCCGGCGGCAAAGATGACGATGCGCCCCTTCTCGAAGTGCCGCATGGCGCGCCGCCGGATGTAGGGCTCGGCCAGCTCCTCCATCCGGATGGCGGTCATGACGCGCGTCTGCATGCCCTTGCGCTCGAGGACGTCCTGCACGGCCAGCGCGTTGATGACCGTGCCGAGCATCCCCATGTAGTCGGCGCTGACCCGGTCCATCCCCATCTTGGAGATCTGCGAGCCACGGACGATGTTGCCGCCGCCGATGACGAGGCCGAGCGACGCCCCCAGCTGCTTCACCGCCTGGATCTCGTCGGCGATGCGCGTGATGGTCTCGAAGTCGAAGCCGAAGCCCCGTTCCCCGGCGAGCGCCTCACCGGAGATCTTGAGCAGCACCCTGGGATAACGAAGCTCGGCCACGTTCTCCTACTCCTGTCCGATCTGGAAGCGCGCGAACCGGCGGATGGAAGCCCCGCTGCCGGCCGCCGTCACGAGGTCGGCGATGGACTTGCTGTCGTCGCGCACCCAGGGCTGGTCGACGAGGGTGACCTCCTTGTAGTACTTGTCGATGCGGCCCGACACCATCTTCTCGATGATGTTCGCCGGCTTGCCGCTGGCGGCGGCCTGCTCGGAGAAGATGCGGCGCTCGCGGTCCACCAGCTCGCTCGACACGTCCTCGCGATTCACTGCGACGGGCACCGTGGGCACGCCGGCCGTGATGTGCTCGGCGATGGTGCGGGCCAGCTGGATGCCCGCTTCCCCGGTGATGCCGGCCAGCTCGACGAGCGCGCCGACCTTGCCGTTGTGGTGGACGTACGAGCCGACCGCACCCGACCCGCTGAAGCGGGCGTAGCGGCGCAGCACGATGTTCTCGCCGATGGTGCCGGTGAACTGCTTCAGGTGCTCCTGGAGCGAGCCCGCATCGCCGAAGCGCGCGCTCATCAGCGGCGACTGCTCCGCGTTCGCCACCACGCCGTCCTGGCTGGCATCGGCGAGCAGCGCGGCGGCGATGCGCTCGGCCGTCTGGCCGAACACGTCGTTGCGCGCCACGAAGTCCGTCTCGGAGTTGAGCTCCACGATCGCGCCCGACTTGCCATCCGGGCTGGCGACGGCCACGACCTTGCCCTCGGAGGCGGCGCGGCCGGCGCGGTTCTCACCGCGCGCGATGCCCTTCTTCCGCAGCCACTCGACGGCCTGCTCCATGTCCCCCGCGCTCTCCTCGAGCGCCTTCTTGCAATCCATCATGCCGGCCTGCGTACGCTGGCGCAGCGTGGAAACGTCCTTGGCGGTGTAGGCAGCCATTGCTCGCACTTTCCTTATCTGTCGTGGAAACGCCGCCGGGCGGGCCGGCGGCGTCTGAATGGTAGCGTATCGAACGCGGGCTGGCGACGCGTCCCTGCGGACCCGAGCGCCAGCCCGTTCACCAGCACCTACTCGGCCGCGTCCTCGCCAGCCGGCTCGCCTTCAGCACCCTCGGCGCCGGCTTCCCCCTCGGCTCCCTTCAGGTGGGCCGCGATCGCATCGGGCTTGGCCCGGCGGCGGCGCGGACGGCGCTTGCGGTCGCCCTCGCCACCACGGTCGCCACGATCACCACGACCGGCGGCCTCGGTGCCACGCTCGGAGCTGTACGTCATCTCGCCTTCCTTCCCTTCCTCGCCCTCGTCGCGCGACGGGATCTCACGGCGTGCCTCGGCGATCGTGTCGGCGATGGCACGGGTGATCAGCTCCACGGAGCGGATCGCGTCGTCGTTGCCGGCGATCGGGACCGTGATGAGGTCCGGGTCGGCGTTCGTGTCGACGATCGAGATGATCGGGATGCCGAGCTTGTTGGCCTCGGCGACGGCGATCTTCTCCTTCTTCGCGTCGACGACGAACATGAGGCCCGGGGTGCGCGTGAGGCTCCGGATACCGTTCAGGTACTTGGAGAGCTTCTCCTTCTCGCGCGTCATCATGAGGCGCTCTTACTTCGTGTAGTTCGCCCACTCACCGCCCTCGGCCGATCCGGCCTCGAGCTCCTTCATGCGACGGAGCTGCTTCTTGACCGTCTGGAAGTTGGTGAGGAGCCCACCGAGCCAACGCTCGGTGATGTACATCGCGC
>JAQBPZ010000237.1 GCA_028287225.1 Gemmatimonadota bacterium | reverse complement strand
ACGGATCGCCCGACGCGGGCGGAGAGCCGGCCCGCCGCCGAGGCCGCGCGACGGGCGCCCGGCAGCACCGTGCGACTGGCCCGCAGCGAGCCTCTGCTGCACGAGGTGGAGCCGGTGTACGACCGTGAGATCGCGAAGCTGCGCGGCATCGTGCGCGAGCGGCGCGCGCAGCTGGACCCGCGGACCATCGCCGTGCTCGAGCAGAGCGTCGCGGTGATCGACTCGGCCATCGCGCAGAGCCGCGCGGCGCTGGCCAGGGATCCGGCGAGCGGTTTCCTCGCCACGCAACTCAACCATTCGCTCGAGAAGAAAGTCGAGCTGCTGCGGACGGCTGCGTTGCTGCCCGCACGTACCTGAGGAGCTAGACCATGCACCGCCATCTTGTGCTCACCGCCGCGCTCTTCGCGCTGGCCATGCCGGCCACTGGCTCGGCGCAGACCCAGACCGATCGCGAGCGTGAGCGCGAGCGCATCGAGCGCGAGCGGGAGCGCGCCAGGGAGGCCCGCGAGCGGCAGCAGGAGAAGGCGCGGGAGGTCCGCGACCGTGTCCGCCGCGACCGTGAGGTGGAGCGCAGCGCGCGCGACGCGGCCGGCGCGCTGGACACCGTCGTCGCCTTCGACGCGCGTGGCTCGGTGACCGTGAGCTGCCCGCGGGGCGCGGTGGTCGTGACCACCGCCGACCGCGCGGAGATCCGCGTGCGGGCCCGCACCGGGCGCGGCGCGATCCGGTTCACCAGCAACGGGACGCGCGCCGCCCTGGAGCCGACGGCCGGCGGCGGCTGCAGCGACGGGCGCTTCGAGGTGGTGGTGCCCACGGGCAGCCGCGTCTCGGCCAACACCTGGAGCGGGTCCATCACCGTGCGCGGCGTCGCCGGGGACCTCGACGCGCATGCGATGAGTGGCAGCGTCGAGATTCACGATGTCGGCGGTCGGCTGGAAGCGGAGTCGTTGTCCGGCGACATCGCCATCACCGGCGTGAAAGGCGAGGCCCTGGTGCATACCGTGAGCGGCGACGTGACGCTGGACGCCGCGCGGGGCGCGGTGGAGGTGGAGACCGTGAGCGGCGACCTGACGCTGCGCGACCTCTCGGGCCGCGAGGTGCGAACGCACACCACGAGCGGGGACCTCTCCTTCTCGGGGCTGATCGTGGACGGGGGCCGCTACGACTTCGAGTCGCACTCCGGCGAGCTGCGCCTGCGCCTGCCGGCGAACGTCGGCGCGCAGCTGAGCCTCACCACCTTCAACGGCGGCATCGAGAGCGACTTTCCCATCACGCTCAAGGCGGGCACGCCCGGCATGGGCAGCACCACCACGAAGCGCATGGACTTCGCCCTCGGCCAGGGCACCGCGCGCATCATCGCCGAGACGTTCAGCGGCGACATCACCCTCACGTCGAACGGCCGCCGCCAGTAGGCGCGCGCCGTCCCCTTTCCGGAGCCCTGCGATGCTGCAGCTGCGTACGATCGTCCTCGCCCTCCTGCTCGTCCCCGCCGCGCTCGCGGCCCAGGGCCGGCAGGTGCAGGCCGATGCCTTCACCATGAGCGAACGGATCCCGGACGGGCAGTGGATCCGCGTCCGCAACGTGAGCGGTGACGTCCGCGTGCGCCCCTCGACGAGCGACCGGGTGGAGATCACCGCGACGAAGAGCTGGCGCCGCGGCGACCCGAAGGACGTGCGCATCGAGATGCGGAAGGCGAGCAACGGCAGCATCCTCGTCTGCGCCTTCTGGACCGAGAACGCCACCTGCACGGAGAACGGGTACGACTCGCGCGGCGACGGTGGCAACTGGCGCCGCAACAACGACGTGGCCGTGGACTTCGAGGTGCGGGTGCCGAAGGGCGTGCGGGTCGGCGCCTGGAGCGTGAACGGCAGCGTGAGCGTGGACGGCGTGTCGAACGAGGTGCTGGCCGGCACGGTGAACGGCAGCGTCGACGCGGTGAGCGCCGGCGGTCCGGTGCAGGCGAGCACGGTGAACGGCAGCGTGCGGGCGAGCATGGGCCGCCTGGACGGCACCCAGGACCTGACCTTCAGCACCGTCAACGGCACGGTGGTGGCGGAGTTCGCGGGTGACGTGGACGCCGACGTCGATCTGCGCACCGTCAACGGCCGCTTCCGGACCGACTGGCCGATGACGATGACGGGCCGCATCGATCCGAAGCACCTCCGGGCGACGCTCGGCAAGGGCGGGCGGCGGATCACGCTCTCGACGGTCAACGGGAACGTGGAGCTGAGAAAGCGATAAACTGCGAACAGCCCGGCCGTCAAGCGCTCGGCTGTAGAACACCGTGCCCCACACGGGGTATATTACGGAACCTCATTCACGGAGTCGTTCAATGGGCGTCTCGTACACCGGGACACTCGTACGGACGGGCGCGGAGCGGGCGACGCTGGTGCGTCGCACCTACGCCCTCGTGTTCGCCAGCGTCATCCTCACCGCCGGCAGCGTCGTGGCGGCGCAGCAGTCGCCCGCCCTCATGGGCGCGGTGATCCAGCACCCGATCATCACCGTTCTCGTGATGTTCGGATCGCTCATCATGGCCCAGCGCACCGCGGCGCCCTTCAACCTCGGGCTCGTCGGGCTGTTCACGGTGCTCGAGGGACTCTTCCTCGCGCCGTACCTGGCCTTCGCCGAGCAGCGCACCCCGGGGATCACCGCGCAGGCCGGACTGCTCACGCTCTCCACCTTCGCCGTGCTCACCGCCTACGCGACGCTCAGCCGCCGCGACTTCAGCGCGTGGGGCGCCTTCTTCGTCGTCGGGCTGTGGGTGCTCATCGGGTCGATGCTGCTGAACATGTTCTTCCCGAGCACCCTCGGCTCCCTCTGGATCGCCGGCGGCATCGTGCTCGTGTTCAGCGGGCTCCTGGTGTTCGACACGTGGCGCATCACGCGCTCCGGCCAGTACGGCCCGGACGACTACGTACCCGCGGCGCTCAGCATCTACCTCGACCTGCTCAACCTCTTCCTCGGCATCGTGCGGCTGCTCGGCGGCAACCGCCGCTGATGCGCTCCCTCGCCGCGCTCTTCGCCCACCCGGACGACGAGACCTACGCGACGGGGGGCACGATCGCGAGACATGCGGCAGAGGGAGTGCGGTGCGCCCTCTACTGCGCCACCGACGGGGATGCCGGACGATCGTCCGGCATCCCCGTGTCGTCCCGGGCCGAGCTGGGCGCGCTGCGTCGCGCCGAGCTTCACGAGGCGTGCGGCCTGCTGGGCATCGACACCATCGCGCATGGGGGCCATCCCGATGGCGCGCTCGCGGCGGCCGACCCGGACGTCGTGATCGGCGAGATGGTGCTCCTGCTGCGCCGCACCCGTCCCGACGTGGTCCTCACCTTCGGGCCCGAGGGGGCGCCGACGCGGCATCGCGACCACCGCGCCGTCTCGCGCCTCGCAACGGCGGCCATGCTCCTGGCCGGCACCGCGACCGCCTTTCCGGAGCAGCTCGCGGACGACGTGCGGCCGCACCGCGCCCGGCGCCTCTGCTACGTCACCTGGCGCCCCCCCGCGGCAACCGATCTCCATCCCGTGCAGGGCCAGCCGGTGCAGATCGTGGTGCCGGTGCGCGACTTCCATGCGCGCAAGCGCGAGGCGTTCCTGGCCCACCGCACGCAGCGCCAGCACCAGGCCAACTTCGAGCGCATCGCGATGACCGACGACGAATGCTACTTCGTCGCCATCGGCACGCCGGCTCCCCCGGGCGCGTCGGGGCTGTTCGACGGGATGCCGTAACGGCCGTCGTGCCGGGCCCGGCGCAGCACGCGGGTGAGCTCCGCGCGCTCGGCGCGTACGCGAATGTCGCGAACCTTCGGAGCGAATTTCCGCCATTCTCCTGGAAGTGAAGGTGGACTGACGACGGGCCGGCATCCCTGCGCAGGGATGCCGGCCCGTCGTCAGTCCACCTTC
>JAQBPZ010000236.1 GCA_028287225.1 Gemmatimonadota bacterium | reverse complement strand
GCCGGCCGGCGGCCGCGGAGACGGCACGCAGCCGCGACCCCGCCGCATCGGTCAGCGCGATGGGCACGTCATCCCAGTGCGCGGGCGCGGGCGACGGCGGTGTGGAGCTGCCGGGGGATGCTGCCGGTGGTGCCGCCTCCGGCAGGCTGAGGGGCAGCTGGAGCTGGGGGGGAGCCTGCCCCGCACGCGCGCAGCGCGTGTCGGGGACTTCCCCCCGCCGGGCCGCGCGCCACACCGCGCCGATCGGGAACCTCGGGATGCGTACACAGGCGACGCGCCACAGCGACTGCACAGCTCACCTCCACCGTTCGAAGCGTCCCGCCCTTCTCCACGCGCACGGCGATCGTGCGCGTCCCGACACTCGCGGAGCTCCCGTCGGCCATGCTCGGGGCAGGCGTGCGGGACGACACGTGCTTTCCCTCGGATCGTCGTTGCCCGTCCCGCCTGGGCCGCTCCACGAGCAGCCGGACCGCGCCACCCAGCTGCGTGGCCCCGCCCGCCCGGTCGCCGACGACGACGAGCGCGCAGTTGCCATCCCGGGCCAGGCGCGTGAGGCGCACCGCGTTCGACTTGGAGAGGAGCGGCGCCCCGTCCAGCACCACGAGGGCGAAGGCGCCGCTGCGCAGGAGGACGTCGGCGCACCATGCCGCCCGCATGGCGTCGTGCGGGCGGATCATCCACACCCCCTGGGCGTCGCCGAGGTGCGTCCAGTCGCGCGGGTCCAGGGTCCGCTGGGCGTCGATGTACGCCACCCAGCCATGGGCCGACACGGCCGCCTCCACCATGGCCCGGGCCAGCGTCGTCTTGCCGCTCCCCGTGGGGCCGAGCAGCTCCGTCAGCCGGCCCCTCGGCAGCCCACCCCCGAGCAGCGCCGCATCCAGCGCCTCGATCCCCGTGCTGAGCGCGGGGGCAAGGGGTGCAGGAGGCGGGAGGAGCCGAACGAGCTCGGCGAGGGAGAGGGACACGACAGGTATTAGGGATTAGGGATTAGGAATTAGGAACGACTTGAGCGCAGGAGTCAGGCCGTATACCGAACAAATGCCGAAGGATATGGGCGTGCGGAAGGACCTATCTTGAACGCCCGACCAGGGAGTCGGAGATTTCCTAATCCCTAATCCCTAATCCCTGATGTCCTCGCCAGATCTCTCGTCGGGGAGGGGTTATTTACCGAACGAATCCCGAAACTGCAACCGCTGCCCGGATGGCAGGGCCTGCCAGCGGAAACGCCGCGGCGGAACATCCGAAGCCCCGTTCGTGAACGGATGAATCACCCCCGCGCGCACCGCGTCGCGCATCTCCTTGTGGCCGCGGTCCTTGGCATCGCTGCCTTCACGCTGGTCCTCACGGCCACCGATCCGCCGGGCCCGGGGCTCGACCCGGACGCGATGGCCTACCTGGGGGCGGCGGAATCCCTCGCCGGCCACGCCACCTACCGCGTCCCGGCCGCCGGATGGGACAGCGCGGACAGCACCTCGGCACTCACGCACTTCCCGCCGGGCTACTCCACGGCGCTCGCCCTGCCGGTGCGCCTGGGGATGCCGGGGCCGCAGGCCGCGCGGCTGGTCGACGCCCTCGCCGCCGCGGTCACCATCGGCGCGGTCGTCCTGCTCCTCGCCGCCACCACGAGCCTGGCCGCCGGCGCGCTGCTCGGCGTGGCGCTCATGGTCACGCCGGCGCTGGCCATCGTGCACCTCTCGGTGCTCAGCGAGCCGCTGTTCCTCGCCTGTTCGGCGCTGACGCTCGCCGCGATGGCGCGCCGCGACACGCACCCGGTGGCGCTCGGGCTCCCGGCCGCCCTGGGGGCGCTCACGCGCTACGCCGGAGTGGCGCTGGTGGGAGCCGCCGTGCTGTGGGCCCTGGCCATTCCGGGGACGATGCGGGCGCGCGCGCGCCGAGGGCTGCTGGCGCTGCTCCCCGCCGCGCTGCTGCAGGGCGCGTGGGTGATCCGCACGCGGCTGCTGCACGAGCCGGGGGAGATCCGGCACGTCGCCTTCTATGGCCGGCTCTGGCCCACGCTCGTGCAGGGCGCCGCCACCCTGCGCGACTGGCTGATCCCCGACCCCGACGCGTGGAGCGAGCCGCTCCCGCACCGCGCACCGCTGGCGATCGCCGCCGCCCTGCTGGTCGCGCTGCTCGTGGCCGAGGGCACGCGCCGGGCCCGGGCGAGTCCTGTGGCGAGTCCTGGGGCGGAGCGCGCGCCGGGCTCACCCGCGCGGCTGCTGGCGGCCTGCGCGCTGCTCGGCGCCTGCTACCTGGGGCTCCTGGTGGTGTCGCGCCTGTTCGCCGACCCGGGCATTCCCTTCGACGAGCGCATCCTCTCGCCGCTCCTCCTGGTGGCGAGCGTCGCGGTCGCGGCCGCGACCGCGGAGTGGTGGCGTACGACGCCGCGCGTGCTGCCGCGCGTCGCGCTCGCCGCCGCGCTGGCGTGCTGGATGGCGGCGAGCGCGTGGACGACGTGGGGCGAGGTGGACTACGCGCTGGAGTGGGGCTCCGACTTCGCCGGCGAGCAGTGGCGCCGCAGCGAGGTGCTCGCGTGGGCGCGCGGCGAGGGCGCGACGCATCCGCTCTACACGAACTGGCCGTCGGCCGTGTACTTCCACCTGCATCGCCCATCGCGGTACGTGCCCGGCGCGCGCGATGCGGACGACCTCGCGGAGTTCGCCGACACGCTGCGGGCCCACGACGGACGCGTCCTGCTCTTCAGCATGGGCGACGCCGACTACCTGTCGGCGACCGCGCTGCTGCACGCCCCGGACTTCCGCGTGGTGGAGACGCTGGAGGACGGCGTGGTGTTCCAGGCCGCACCGGCGCGGCGGTGAGCATCGCCTGGCCCCTCTATCGGGACGATCCTTTGGTGGCGTGAATGGCCCCTCTATCCGGATGAACCTTCGGCGGGCAGTAATGGCCACTCAGTCGAAGTTGGGGCGGATCGCGACGGATTGAAATGGATCACCACGGATGAGATCCGTTCGCATGCCAGGCTCCGCTCGGCGGACCCGGGATGTTTTGAGGGTGCGGAGCCGGTGAATCGCACTCGCTCGCGCCTCCTCGCGGAGCCAGCCGTGCTGCCTGCCCTGCAGCGATGCCTCGCGGTGGTGCCAAGGCAGCCCCGCACCCTCAAACATCCCGGCCGCGGCGCATTGGGCTGTCCCTCGAGACGGATCAGATCCATAGTGATCCGTTTCATCCGTCGCAATCCGCCCCAACTTCGACTGAGGGGCCATTACTGCCCGCCGAAGGATCGTCTCCCGATAGAGTGGCCAGGCCAGCCCCGCCCGAACCGGAATGATGTAAGTTGTGGGCGTCACTTCTCTCACTCTCCGCCCATGGCATCCGGCAAGCTCTCCGACCTCGAGATCCAGCGCGCGCTCGGCACCCTGCCCGGGTGGGCGCGGCGTGGCGACGTGCTGGTGAAGACGTTCGTCCGTTCCACCTTCGCCGACGGCATCGCCTTCGTGGGGCGCATCGCGGAGGCGGCGGAGGCGATGGACCACCATCCGGACATCGACATCCGCTACACGAAAGTCACCTGCACCCTCTGGTCGCACGACGCGGGTGGCATCACGCAGCGCGACCTCGACCTCGCGGCGCGCATCGAGGCGCTCGCGTAGCCTGATGTCGGGGCCGCATCTGCTGTCATGATACGCGAATTGTCGCGAACCTTCGGAGCGAATTCCCCGAATCGCTCCACTCGCGGCGAGCGCTCCACTCGCAAGCCTTCTGAAATGAAGGTGGACTGACGACGGGCCGGCATCCCTGCGCAGGGATGCCGGCCCGTCGTCAGTCCACCTTC
>JAQBPZ010000234.1 GCA_028287225.1 Gemmatimonadota bacterium | reverse complement strand
TGGAGATCGGATTCGACGTCCCGGGCCCGGGAGCCGTGGACCAGCCCTGGCATCGCGACTTCCCCGCGCCGGACGAGACACTCGTCGGGCGCCGGCTGAACTCCCTGGCGTTCAACCTCACCGGCGTGGACGTCGCGGAGGACATGGGGCCATTCGAGATCGCCCCGGGCACGCAGTGGGACGACCCGCGCGAGTTCGAGCACGGCATGTTTCCGCCGAAGTCGCTCTACCCGCGGTACTTCGCGCGCGCGCAGCGCAAGATGCCGAAGATGGGCGACATCTCCGTGCGGTCCGCGCTGACCATCCACCGCGGCACCGCGAATCGCTCCGACAAGTCGCGCCCCGCGCTCGTGCTCGGCGTCGATGCGCCCGACGCACACAATGCGGAGCGCCACGACCTGCAGGTGACCCGGGCGTTCCATGCGTCGCTTCCCGAGTCCGTGCGCGCCCACCTCGCGTGTCGGGTGGTGGACGCGCTCGAGCCCATCGTGCAGGGTCACACGATCGAGGGGCTCATGATGGGAGAGGCCTGACGGCGGGAACGCCGAGCTTCACCGCGCGAAGGCTCGGCGCGAATGCACGGGCGAGTGCGCCGAGAACCGCCGGGTCCCCCGATGATCGTTGGAAGTCCCTGGCCGTTCTCGTCGCACTCCGCGCATTCGCGCCGCGCCCGACAGCCCGATCGGCTGTCGCCGGGCGACCTCGAGGTGGTGCGTCAGCTCTGTGGCGACGAGACGCCAACGACGCCGCACGCCACGCGCGCGCCCGATCCGCCCGCCGGGTCGGTGCGATAGTCGTCAGCGCCCGCATGCACGACCACGGAGGCGCCGTCGGCGTCCATCAAGCCGCCGGCGTTCGCAAGCGTGCCGCCAGCGGTATGCACCGAGACATTCGCGACGCTGTCCGGACCGACCTCGATGTTGCGCATGTCGCCCATGTGCGGGCCCTGCGGGTTGTCGAAGCCATGCATGCGGGCGGTCGGGTTCCAGTGTCCCCCGGCGCTCGCGAACGGCGCCTCGCAGCGTCCCACGGCGTGCAGGTGGATCCCGTGGGGGCCGGGTGCGAGCCCGCGCAGCATGCCGGTCGTCGTCAGACCCTGCGCATCCTCGCGGATGGTGAGCGTGCCAAGGGGGCGGCCCGACGCGTCGCGTACGGTCGTGTAGCTCGTGTTCCGTTCGGGGGCGCCTCCGATGCGGAACATGGCGCACCCGGAGGTGGCGAGAAGCGCGGCGAGACCGGTGAGGAAGGCAGTGCGCATGAGGGGACCCGGTGATGCGTGAGATGGTTCGTGATCGCCCCGGATGCTAGCGTCCCGGGCGCGATTCCGGAATCAGGTAGTCCTGCGACGCGATGCATTGCCATCGCCCATCGAGGAATGCCCAGGTGTCGGTGTAGCGATACCGGTGGGTGAACGGCCCGGCGGGCGAGCGGCCCTTCATCCGGAGCACGCCGATCACGACCGCCGCTCCCGGATAGATCATCGCGCGCATGCCGCTGTTCGACGCCTCGCGCACGGTGTCGGTTCCGGTGGTGAACGCCCTGATGCCCGCGTCGCGGTCCATCACGCCGGACTCGTCCGAATACACCCAGCCCGGTGCGACCATGCGCCGCAGGACCCGTGCGTCGCGGTGCACCACGGCCTGCGCCCAGTCGTTCTCGAGCTGGACGAGCGTGCGCTGCGCCGCACGCTCGTCGCCCTGGGCGGCCGGCGCCGCACGCTGTCCGGATGCGCGCGTGGCCGAGCAGAGCGCGGTAACGCAGAGCACGGCGCCGCGAAGCGCGCGAAGGTAGTGGCTCACTAGGCCTCTCCCGCGTTGTAGTAGGCGGAGATGCAGCTGTGGGTGAACTCCTCCCACGCCGCGCGGCGCAGGTCGGGATCCCCGTTGCCGGTGAGGGGGGTGCGCTCGAAGAGCCGCTTGAGCACCGCGACGATCTCGTCGGAGGAGAGCCGGAGCGCATGTGCCTCGGTACAGACACGCTGGGTCGCCTTGTGCAGGCGCTCGCGCGCGCCGTCGGCGTGCGCCAGGTAGGCGCTCAGGGCGCGGGAGATCTCGAGTCGCAACTCGAACGAGAGCTCGTAGATCTCCGCGTCGGCCGATTCTGCGCTCATCTGTCCGTCCGTTCGGTGTGGCTCCCGCGATACCTGGCCCGCCCAATTCGAATCTATGCTTTCTGGCGCGGTTGGATAGTCGGCGGACGGGCCGGCGCCGGGCCCCGGGCCCCTGCGCGCGCAGGCGCGGCTCCCTAAGATTCGGTACCGCCCCACACCACTCTTCAATCCCGCCCCGGCATGCTCCGACGCTTCCGGTTCGCCCTCGTCCTCACGCTCGGCACCGCGCTCGGCGCGACCGCCGGCGCGCAGCCCACGCTGACGCTTCCACTCTCCTCGTCCGCGCCGACCGGCGACCCGGTGATCCAGCGCCTGTATGAGGAGGGGATGCGGCGCTCGCAGGCCGAGTCGCTCGCCCAGGTGTTGATGGACTCCATCGGGCCGCGGCTCACCGGATCGCCCGCGCATCGGGCGGCCAACCAGTGGCTGCTGAGGACGTACGGGGCGTGGGGGATCTCGGCGCGCAACGAGCGGTACGGCACCTGGCGTGACTGGTCGCGCGGGCAGAGCCGCGTCGAGCTCGTCTCGCCGCGGGCGCGCACGCTCGAGGCCACGATGCTCGCGTGGAGTCCCCCGACGCCGCAGGGGGGCGTGACGGCCGACGTCGTCATCCTGCCTTCGGCCACGACGGTGCGCGACAGCGCGGGCTTCGCGCGCTGGCTCCAGGGAGTGCGGGGCAAGATGGTGCTCACCTCCTATCCGATGCCCACCTGCCGGCCCGACAGCGACTGGATGGCGTGGGCCCCGCCGGCCTCGGTGGCGCTGATGCGCGCCCAGCGG
>JAQBPZ010000205.1 GCA_028287225.1 Gemmatimonadota bacterium | reverse complement strand
CCCGTGCCAGGCCGGCGCGCAGGCGGGCCAGCTCCGCCTTGTCCTCGAGCGCGCGCAGCGCCGCCCAGAACGCGGCCTCCACCGACTCGGATTGCGCCTCGGCGAGCGCCGCCGCGTTGTACGCGTGTCCAGTCTCGCACTTGAAGTGCAACGGGCCGCCTTCCGGTCCCGCGGCCCAGAGCACGCCGCCGCAGTCGGGACACGCGAAGCGCGACGGCACGCCGTACCGCTCCTCGCCGAGATGCGTCTCCTCGTCGATGGCGGTGATGGCGACCTCGCGCTTCAGGTCCGCCGTCCGGACGTCGCTCGCGTCGCGGGTCGTCGCGAGCGTTGACGTCTGCCGCTGCGCAACGAGCGCCGTCCCCTCGCGCGCCAGCCGTCCCAGCAGCGCGCCAAGCTCCGCGGCGGGAGCCACGTGGTCCGCGCCCACCTCCTCGATCGCGTGCGTGGGCATGCTCGCCACCGCGGAGTCCGCGGGATCCTGCACCACGGTCACGCCGCCGCGGTCCTTCACCACCCACAGCCCCGATACCCCGTCGTCCAGCGCGCCGGAGAGGATCACCCCGATCACGCGCCGCCCGAAGGCGAGGGCGGCCGTACGGAACAGCGGGTCCACCGCCGGACGCGCCCGGTTCTCCTTGGGCCCGTGCACGAGCCGCAGCGTCCCGAGCTCCGCCGTGGGCGACCGCTCGATGAGCAGGTGCATGTCGGGCACCGCCAGGTACACCGTCCCCGGCCGCAGCCGCATCCCCTGCTCGGCAAGCACCACGGGCAGGGGGCTGAGCCGCGCGAAGATCTCCGGCCGGCGGTTGGGCAGGTAGGTGGACTGGTGCAGCACCACGCACACCGCCGCGGGCAGGTCGGCCGGCAGCCCCGCCAGCAGCGTGGACAGCGCCTCGATGCTGCCGGCCGATCCCCCGATCACGATGATGTCATGTCCAGCCATGAGAACCGAGAACCGCAATCCCGCTGCCACGCCGGAAGGGCGAATCGCGCAGCCTGGGGCGCCCTCGGGAATGAGCGTGCCGCTGAGCTCCGGACCGCCGCGAGCGTCGATCCGGCGCCGGGAAGCACCGCACCGTCCCGGCCTCTCCGGCCGAGTTACCACTCGGACGTGCCGTCGTCTCTACGCACCGACCTCGTCCTCGCGCCCACCGCCACGCCCCGCCCGCACATGCGCCGCCAGTTGCTCGCCGCTCCCGCCCTCGTCGTCCTCGCCGGCCTCAGCGCATGCGTGCCGCCTCGGGAGCACGTGGAAGGACGGTCGGCCGACGGGCGCATGACGGTGCAGCTCGACCTGCGGCCCACGTCGGGCGACAGCGTGCATGGAACCGGCACCCTGCGCGTGGCCGGCCACCCGCGGACCGTCGTGCTCCGCGGCCGCTGGAACGAGAAGGGCGACGGCCTGCGACGCCTGGCCGCGACGCTCCAGTCCGACACCATGCCGGGCGAGCACTGGTCGCTCGAGTGGTCGCCCGTCTCTCTGGACGGCACCATCCGTCGCGACGAAGGGCGCGATGACCGCGCCGCCGTGGTGCTCACGACGCTGGAGTAGCACGCACGGCTCTCTCTCCATGACCCGCGCGCTGGCAGGGCGATTGCCCCTGGCGTACGGCGTCATTCATCGGAGAGCACGCGCGTGGCGAAGGCACGGGGCAGCATCGTCGACCTGGTCAAGGCGACGGTCAAGGATTTCAGCGACGACGAATGCGGGGTGCGCGCCGCCGCGCTGGCGTACTACACGATCTTCGCGCTGCCGCCACTGCTGATCCTGCTCGTGAAGCTCGTCGGCGCCGTCTGGAGCCCGCAGGAGGTGCAGAGCGCGCTCGAGGGCCAGCTCGGCAGCATGCTCGGAGAATCGGGCAAGTCGCAGGTCCACGCGATGATCGCGCACGGCCAGAATGCCGGCAACGGCCTGTTCGCGACCATCGCCAGCACGGTCGGCCTGGTGCTCGGCGCCACGGGACTCTTCCTGAGCCTGCAGGACGCGCTCAATCGCGCGTGGAACGTGAAGCCCGATCCGGCGAAGGGGGGCGCGAAGGTCTTCATCGGCAAGCGGCTGCTCTCGGTGGGCATGGTGCTCGGCATCGGCTTCCTCCTCGCCGTCTCGCTCGCCCTCACCGCCGGGATCTCCGCGCTGGGCGGCGCACTGGGCGGCGCGATCCCCGAACCTTTGCTGCACGTCGTCACCTTCGCGGTGTCGTTCGTCGTCCTCTCGGTGCTGTTCTCGGCGCTGTTCAAGTTCCTTCCCGACGCGAAGGTCCCCTGGCGCGACGTCTGGGTCGGCGGCGCGGTGACCGGACTCCTGTTCGTGGTCGGCAAGTTCGCGCTCGGCATCTACCTCGGCCGCAGCAAGCCCGGTGACGCCTACGGAGCGGCGAGCGCGCTGGCCGCGATGCTCGTGTGGGCGTACTACGCCGGCATGATCCTCCTCCTCGGCGCCGAGTTCACGCAGCATTGGGTGACGCGCCGCGGCACCGAGGGCATCGTACCCAAGGAAGGCGCGGTGCGGGTGGTGGAGCGCGAGACGCTCGTGCGCCCCGGCGAGCCGGGCAGCGTGCAGGGCGCCGCCGCCACCGACAGGGCGGCGTCGAGCCCCGCATCCGCCACGTCCGGTGGTGGCGGCCGAGGGGGCATCGGCGACTGGATCCTCGGCCTGCCGGTGCTCTACCTGGTCTTCCGCCGCACGAGGAACCGGGAGCGGGGCTGAGCGGCGGCCGGCGTGGCGAGGGTCTCGACGCTGGCCGGTGCCGCCCTGCATCTTGGTTCCATGCAGGGCGGCACGTGCCCGCCCCAGCCCCCGCTCACACCGGCCGGTCACCTCGTGCGCTCGTCCCTCCTCCGACTGTTCCTCCTCGCCGCCGCGGTCGCCGTCCTGGCGCTCAGCCTCTGATAACCAGGACGTCGTGGTCACCCTCGTCGACGGCGACCGTGTGGTGCTCACGGGCGCTGCATCAACCGGCGGCCGATCCAGCCCGACGGCACGTGCCGGCCGGTGAGGAGGTAGGCGACGAGCGAGTCGTCGAAGAGCAGCGCGTCCATGGCACGCCGCGCCGCCGGCCGCCCGGCCATCAACAGCTGGTCACCCGGCTCGAGCACGAAGTCGGGCCCCGGGGTCAGCGTGGCGTCCTCGCCGCGCAGCACCATCAACGGCACCACCCGCAGTGGTTGCTCCCGGTCCTCCGGACTGCGCAGCAGGTCACCGAGACGCGCGTCCCCGTCGGCCAGCCAGGATGCGAGCGCGGGCGCATCGGTGGCGGTCAGGTCGGTCCGCCACAGCGGCGGCAGTGCGGTGCCACAGTCGGCGCGGAGGCGCTCGACCACCTCGGACGCCCAGCGGTTCCCGCGGCCCGGCATCTTCTGCAGGAACCTCCACAGCAGCGGCGTGGACAGCTGCGCGTAGACCTCGTGGGCGATCACCTCGGTGGGGATCAGCAACGAGTCGACCCCGAGAGCGGCGTACAGCGGAGCGTTCTCGGGCCGGTTCTGCCGGGCGGCCAGGAACAGGCCGGGATTGCGCCGCCGGGCGATCGACAGCAGTGACAGATTGCTGACGTCGTTGCTGGTTCCGGCGACCAGACCGACCGCGGTCGCCAGATCTGCCTCGGCCAGGGCGTCCTCCTCCGGGATGGCGTCCGGACCCGCACCGCCGGCGGTGGCGATGACGGTCACCTCGAGGCCCTCGGCCTGCAGGTCGGCGGTCATCTCCCGGCCGAAGCGCCCGTACCCGCACATCACCCAGCGACCCTCCCGGGGCGGGTCGGCCGGCGCCGGCAGTTCCGCCCCCGGACCGGCCGCCAGCCAGGACATCAGCCGGTAGGAGGCCGGCGCCTGCAGCGCCAGCCGCAGGTGGTCACCGAACCGGTCGAAGGCGTTGACCACGATCGGCGCACCGAAGTCCTGCAGTCGGTCCGCGGTGTGCCGTGAGAGCGTCCGGGTGATGACGGTCAGCTCCGGCCGCAACAGCGACGCCGTCATGGCGATCGCCAGGTTCGCCTCGTCGTCGTCGGTGAGGGCGAGGACGCCCGTGCAGTAGGGATGGTCCAGTCCGGCCAGCCCGAGGTGGTGCGGGTTGCGGGCGTCGGCGGCCAGCCCGGGCACCGTCGCCCGGTACGGCGCCAGGTTCAGCGCGTCGATCCGGTCGGGGTCGATGTCCACGACCACCAGCTGCTGCCCCAGCGTGTCGAACGACCGGCCGAGCAGCTCCCCGGTGCGGCCGAACCCGGCCAGCAGCAGGAACGGCTCCCGCAGCCGGGCGACCTGCCGGGTGAACCGGCGCAGCGCGAGCGCCTGCCGGAAGGCCCGGTCCTGCAGCAGGGTGAGCAGCGATCCGATGGCGTACGCCCACCCGATCACGGTCAGGTAGATGGTCACCATGGCCCACAGCCGCTGCCCGTTGGTGAACGCGTACGGCAGCTCGCCGAAGCCGATCGTGGTCGCCGTGTAGCTCATGAAGTAGAACGCGTCGAAGAGACTCATCGGCACCGCGCGGCCGTCTGGATCCCGGCCGGGGATGAACGAGAACACCACGACGCTGATCGTGAAGATGACGATCAACGTGATCAGCGGGACGCGCATCCGCCGCATGATGAGGAAGAAGCTGGTCGAGGTGGCCGACCCCGGGGCGATCGAGGTCTGCCAGCGGCGGGTGCTGCGGGCGCGCTCGTCGCGCCCGAACAGCTGGTGCGCGAAGACGCGCAGCAGTTCCTTCACGCGGGACGCTCAGCTCCGCCGGAACGACGCGGTCTCGACGACCAGCAGCACGACCGACACCATGTTGGCGACCAACGCCCCACCGGACAACGACACCATCGCCGCGGTGGAGTTCGGGCTCAGCCCGGTGGCGGTGACGTGGACGGCGAACACCCAGACCACGCCGGCCGCCACCAGCTGCAGGTCGGCGACGAGGCTGGTGGCGAGATGGACAGCGCCCAGCTGGGTGCGGTCGCCGAACTTGAGCACGGTGGTGATCAGACTGACCACGACGGCGGCCAGCAGCTCGTAGATGTTGTGCAGCTCGGGATCGGAGATGTCGCCGATGAAAAACCCGAAGTTCAACGTGGCCGCGAGCAGCACGAAGAACCCGAAGATGACCTTCTCGAGATTCACCGGACTCCTTAGGTCGCCGATCACCGGTGATCCGGCGCGACGACAGTATGCGGATACCCGTCGCGTGATGTGTGCACGCAACTCCGCTGCCGCTCAGATCAGGGTCGGACGACCGAACTGGGTGCGGACGCCCGGCGTCCACAGCGGACGCAGCGTCGGTGCGCCGTTCAGCGGGAAGCCCGCGGCCGCGCCGAGTCCGTCGTCGAGGTGCCGCAGGGACGCCTCGTGCAGCACCCACGGATCGTGACGGTTGGGCGTCCACATCGTGCGGCGACCCAGCCGGCTGTGCATCCCCCACCGTCGGGTCAGGAACTCCTCGACGGGGGTGGCCTCGGTGGGGGCGCCGATCTCGACGGCCACCTCACTGGTGACCCGCGGTCGCGGCCAGCGGCGTTCGGTCCGGTACACGCGGACCGGTCCGGCCGAGGACAGCGAGATGGACGACCACTGGTACGGGATGCGGATCCCCCAGCGGGCCAGCAGGACGACGGCGAGGCGGGTGGCGTCCAGGGAGCGGAACACCACGCCGTGGCGTCCGGCGTCGTCGACGGAGTACAACCGGATGTTGGTCTCGAGGAACCGGCCGAAGTACGGGATCGGCAGCTTCGTCCCCGGACCGGCGGAGGCCATCAGGAACGGGACCAGTCCGACGTAGGTGGCGCCGTCGGAGAAGACGTCGGGGCGGGTGCCGGGCGGCAGGTAGGGGGTGACGTCCGCCGGGTCGACCGCCCAGTGCAGGAAGGTCAGGTCGGCCCAGAGCTGGTCGAAGACGACCGGTCGGGGCAGCCGGGGCGGGACATGCGCGAACGTCATGCCTCTCACCTGCCCGAACGGCGCCGGTGGGTCACCCCACCGGCGCCGTCATCGAGCATGGCTTGGTTCACAGTGCGGTGCAGTGGTTACTTCACGCCCAGCAGGTCGATGACGAAGATCAGGGTCTGACCGGACAGCGGGTGCCCGCCGCCCTTGGGGCCGTAGGCCAGGTGGGGCGGGCAGACCAGCTGGCGGCGGCCGCCGACCTTCATGCCGGGGATGCCCTTCTGCCAGCCG
>JAQBPZ010000172.1 GCA_028287225.1 Gemmatimonadota bacterium | reverse complement strand
CACGCCCGTCGCGGGCTCCGCCGCCGGCGCCGGAGCGCCCTTGGCGCGCGCCGTCGCGACATCCGCCGGCGCCTCCTTCACCTGCTTCTGGATCGGGACGAGCCGCTCCGCGAACGCGGCGTCCATGCCCTTCACGTCGTCGTCGGTGAGCACGCGCTCGCGCACCAGCCTGGCGCCCCACACCTGGCGCGGCGTGGGGTGGGCACGAATGAGCTCGTAGAGCTTCGGCTGGGTGAACGCCGGCTCGTCCGTCTCGTTGTGGCCCCAGCGGCGATAGCCCACGAGGTCGATCACCACGTCCTTCGCGAACTGGTCGCGATACGCCACCGCGAGGCGCGTGGCCATGATGCAGGCTTCCGCGTCGTCGGCGTTGACATGCATCACCGGCACCTCGAAGCCCTTCGCGATGTCGCTGGCGTACCGCGTGGAGCGCGCGTCGGTCGGGTCGGTGGTGAAGCCGACCTGGTTGTTGACGATGAGGTGCAGCGTGCCCCCCACGCGGTAGCCGCGCAGGCGGGAGATGTTGAACGTCTCCGGCACCACGCCCTCGCCGGGAAAGGCCGCGTCGCCGTGGATGCAGACGGGAAGCACGAGCCGCTCGTCGTAGCCATCGGCCGTGCGCTGCGCCGCGCGCGCCATCCCGCTCATCACCGGGTTCACCACCTCGAGATGGCTCGGGTTGGGCGCGAGCTCGAGCGACACCGCGCGTCCGTCGATCATCCGCTCGCCCCTGAAGCCGAGATGGTACTTCACGTCACCCGTCGTGGCGTCGGCGCTCGTCTCGCTCGCGCGCCCCTCGAACTCGCCGAACATCTCCGCGTACGACATGCCCATCACGTGCACGAGCGTGTTGATGCGCCCGCGGTGCGCCATGCCGATCACCACCTTCCGGGTGCCCGCCACCGCCGCGAGCCCGATCGCCTCGTCGAGCATCGGGACCATCGCGTCGGTGCCCTCGATGGAGAAGCGCTTGTAGCCCTGGTACGCCCGCCCGAGGAAGCGCTCCAGCCCATCCACCTCGGTCAGGCGGAGCAGGATCGCCTTCTTCTCGTCCGCGGTCAGCGGACGCGTGAGCGTGCCTTCCTCCATGACCTGCTTGAACCAGGTCCGCTCCGCCTCGCTGCCGAGGTGCGAGAACTCCAGCCCGATGGCGCCGCAGTACACCGCGCGCAGCCGCTGCACGACGTCGGCGGCCGTGCCGGACTCATACCCCAACGCGCTCGCCGGCACCTCCGCCAGGTCCGGCTCGGTGATCCCGTGGAACTCCGGCGTCAGCTCGGGACCGCCGGGCGGCGGGCTGCCGAGCGGGTCCAGCTGCACCGCGAGGTGCCCGTACTGACGAATCGCGTCCGTGAGCGCCGACGCACCCGCTGCCTTGCGCAGCAGGTCGTCGGACGCGCGTACGCCGGTGCCACCTCCGCCGAGCGACTCGGCGGTGCGGAAGAACTGGCGCCAGGACTCGTCCACCGACGCCGGATCGCGTCGATAGGCCTCATAGGTCTCTGCGATGTAACCATCGTTGAAGACCGTGGTGGTCAGGGGAAAAGGCATACGGACAATTTAAATGCCGGGCGCTCGCGTTGCTCGCTTGCGCCGGAGGCGCCGCCGCCCGGCCCCTAGATCGGCAGCACCACGCAGAAGCTCGACCCCACGCCCGGCTCGCTCTCCACCTCGATGTGCCCGCCGAGCATCGTCGCCAGCCGGCGCGAGATGTACAGACCCAGCCCGGTGCCTCCATGGCGGCGCGTCAGCCCCGTGTCCACCTGCGCGAACGGCCGGAACAGCCGCGGCAGCTCGTCCAGGGGAATGCCGATGCCCGTATCGGCCACCTCGAACCGCACGGCGCGCGCGGTGCGCGACAGCGTCACCCGCACCGTGCCGCGGTCGGTGAACTTCACCGCGTTGCCCAGCAGGTTCACCAGGATCTGCTGGGCCTTGTCGATGTCGGTCGTCAGCCGCACCGAGCCCGTGGGCAGCACGACGGCCAGCTCGAGCGCCTTCTGGCTCGCCAGGGGCTCCACCGCCGCGACCGCCGCGCGCACCAGGTCCTCGGCCAGGAAGTCGCTGGCGCGCACGGTCTCGCGTCCCTCCTCCAGGCTCGTGAACGCGAGGATCTCCTCGATCATCGCGGAGAGATGCGTCGTCACCGAGCGCATGCGGTCCAGCACGTCCTGCTGCGTGTCGCTGAGCGGGCCGATCACCTCGTCGGCCAGCAGCTCGCCGTAGCCCGCGAGCGCGGTGAGGGGCGTGCGGAGCTCATGGCTCATCGTCGCGAGGAAGCGGCCCTTCGCGCGGTCGGCGCTCTGCGCGCGCTGGAGAAGCAGCGACTTGTGCACCGCGAGGGCGGCGTGGTCCGCGAGCACGCGAAGGCGTTCGCGCTCCGGAACGGTGAACGGGAGGCTGCCGGGGCCACGCGTGATCGCCAGCACCCCGAGCGCGTCGCCGTGCGCCCGGAGCGGCGCGCAGAGCACTGGCCCCAGGGAAAGCTCCGGCACGGCGCGCATGAGCGGGCGGCCCGAGCCGCTGAAGTTGTCCTCGGACACCACCTCGCTGCGGCCGATCGCCTCCTCCAGCAGCGAGCCGTACGACTCGAAGCAGCGATTCCGCGCGGGCAGCAGGTCGCCGGACGCCGCGACCACCTCGGCCATCCCGCTCGTGGTGCGCAGCACGGCCGCTCCGGTGCCCCCGCACTGCCGCGTCGCGATGTCGCACAGCGTCCGCAGCACCTCCGCCATGTCGTTCACCTCGGCCAGCCGCCGCGCGACGTCCTGCAGGGCGAGCCGGTCGTCGTCGCTCTCGGCCCGGACCTCCAGCACGAGCCCGGTCGCCGCGCGGCGCACGGTGCCGAACACGCGCCGCGCCGGCAGGTCGGCGAGCATCGGGCGCAGCGTGAGGTTGAGCGGCCGCGGCTCCCCGTCGCCGAGCGTGGCGCGCATCGCGCCGAGCGTGTCGGTCTCGTCGATCAGCGACGCGGCGGAGAGGCCGCTCCGGACGTCGCCCCCGTGCCAGGCCGTCCAGCGCGCATTCGCGTAGGACACGCGCAGGTCGGCGGTGAGGAGGAGCACGCCCACGTCGAGACCGTCGAGCGCGGCCCATGCCGAGAGCTCCGCCGTGTCAGGCGCGGAAGAGATGGAGCCTGCTGGCATGGCGCTCACGTTGCCGGACAGTCGGGCACGTCGCTCAGGCGAAGGCTGCTAACGGACGGCGGCGGACGGCGATGGCGGCGCGAGCCGCCACTCCTGCGGCGACTGTACCCCGAGCGGGCGATAGGCGCCGGCGAGCAGGGCCAGGCCCTGCTCGCGGTCGAGCGACGGAAGGTAGATCACGCCCGCCAGTCCCGCGAGGGCCGGCCCCGCTTCCTCGGGACGCCGCGTGAGGCTGACCGCCAGGATCGGCGTGCCCGAGAGCACCGCGATGTTGCTCCACGCGTCGAGCAGCGGACCGGTGAGCAGGTCGATGTCGCTCATCACCGCATGCGGCTCGAACCGCAAGGCGGCCGCCGGCACGTCGCCGGTGCCCACCACGGACTCGCACTCGGCGCCCAGTGCGCCGAAGTACCGGCACAGGTGCTCGCTCAGGTACGCATGACGACCCACACAGAGCACTCGCATGCCGCAATATACCCCGCCTCGCCCTGGATGATCAGAGGCAAATCGAGGAATCCCGGCCGCTGGTCACTCCGCGGGCGTGGCTGGATCCGCAGGTGCCGGCGCAGGTGCCGGCGCAGGTGCCGGCGCAGGTGCCTGGGCCACCGGCGTCGCGGGCACTCTCTGCCCGGGCGTGGTGCGCTGACTGCTCGGCTGCTCGGCGGTCGCAGGCAGGGTGAGCCGGAAGGTGCTCCCCCGCCCGAGGTCGGAATCCACCTCGAGGGTGCCGTGCAGCATCTCCGCGAGGCGGCGCGAGATCGGCAGGCCGAGGCCCGTGCCCTCGGTGAGCTGCGTCTTGCCGAGCTGCACGAACTCGTCGAAGATCTTCTCGTGGTCCGTGGCCGCAATGCCCTCGCCCTCGTCGCTGACCTCCACGACGATGCCCCCGTCGGGGCGGGGCATCGACCGCACGCGGATCGGCTTGCCCTCGCCGAACTTGATGGCGTTCGAGAGCAGGTTGAGCAGGATCTGGCGCAGGCGGCGCGGATCGCTGATCACCTTCATCGGGTCGCCCTGGTGCTCGAGGGCCAGCGGTGACTTGTGCTGGTCGGCCAGCGGGCGCACCGTGACGAAGAGGTCGTCGATGAGGGTCGGGAAGTGCACCGGCTGGAGGCGCAGGTCGATCTTGCCGGCCTCGATCTTGGAGAGGTCGAGCACGTCGTTCACCAGCTCCAGCAGGTGCTTCGCCGCCTTGTGGGTGCGCGTGATCCCCTCGGCCTGCTTCTCGTTGAGCGGCCCGTAGATGTTCTCCAGCAGCAGCGTGCTGTAGCCGAGCACGGCGTTGATCGGCGTGCGGAGCTCGTGGCTCATGGAGGCGTAGAAGCGGCTGCGCGCCGCCATCGCGCGCTCCAGCTCCGCCTGGCGCTCCCCCAGCTCGTCGTTCAACCCCTTCAGCTCCGTCATCGCCTGCTCCAGCGACGCCGCCTGCTCCTGGAGCGCGATCTCCGCGCGGCGACGCTCGGAGATGTCGCGGACGATGAGCGTGTACGTGCGCCGCTCCTGCACCTCGAGGCAGCTTGCCGTCGCCTCGAGGGGGAACTGCTCCCCCGTCGCGCGCGTGCCCATCATCGCGATCACGTGCTCGCCGCTGCCGAGGGACTCCGGCACCCTGCTGTCCTGGCCCGGCGCCAGCGAGCGCTGGCAGATGCGCTGCAGCATCTCCTCGTGCATCGGCTCGGGAAAGAATTCCTGCACGTTGGCGCCGATCGCCCGGTCGGCGCGCTGCCCGAACATGCGCTCCGCGGCGGCGTTGAAGAGCGTGATCCGCCCGCCCGCCTCGAACGCGACGATCGCGTCCATCGCCGAGCCCACGATCTCCGAGAAGCGCGCCTCGGACTCCCACAGCTCGCGCATGTGGCGGAGCTCCAGCTCGCGGCGCTGGCTGTCGGCGAGCAGCTGCTGCTGCGTCGCCAGCTGCCGCTGCTTCTGGAAGAGGTCGACGAAGACGTTGACCTTGGAGCGCAGGATGTCGGGCTGGAAGGGCTTCGCCATGTAGTCCACGGCGCCCACCGAGTAGCCCTCGAAGATGTACTCCTCGTCCTTGCTGATGGCGGTGAGGAAGATGATCGGGATGTACTTGGTGCGTTCGCGCGACTTCACCAGCCGCGCCGTCTCGAAGCCGTTGATGCCCGGCATCTGCACGTCGAGCAGGATCATCGCGAAGTCGTGCTTGAGCAGCAGGCGCAGCGCCTCGTCACCCGAGCCGGCACGCACCAGGGTCTGGCCGAGCGGCTCGAGGATGGCCTCCAGCGCCAGGAGGTTCTCGGGCCGATCGTCGACGATGAGGATCTCGACGGGCGCCAGCAGCTCGTCGAATCCGGGCATCGGCGCGCTCACCGTGCTCGCCGGCATCGGCGCATCGGTGGAGGTGATGCTCGTGCTCATGCGCCCTCCCGCTCCGGCTCGCCCGCTGGCAGGCCGGCCAGGTAGTCGATGATCCCGGTCAGGGGCATCACGCGCGCCCGTGGCACGGTCAACACTGCCGCCGCGGGCATCGTGGGGCTCTCGGCCGTCGCCGGATCCTGCACCAGTGCCATGCCCCCCCGGTCGGAGATGCGCCGCAGCCCCATCGAGCCGTCGGCGTTCGCGCCGGTGAGCACGATGCCCACCGTGCGGTGGCCATAGGCGTCGGCGGCGGAAGAGAAGGTCACGTCGATGGACGGGCGGCTGTAGCGCACGGGCGCGTCGGTGCTGAGCGAGAAGTGTCCCGGTTCCACGAGAGTATGGTAATCGGGGGGCGCCACGTACACACCACCGTGCTCGATCGGCATCTTGTCCTCCACCTCGCACACGCGAAGCTCCGTCCGCTCCTGGAGCAGCACCCGCAGCAGGTGGTCGGAGTCCTTGTGCCGGTGCTGCACCAGCACCAGCGCCATCCCGAACGTCGTCGGCATGCCGGCGACGAGCTGCCGCAGCGCGGCCAGCCCGCCCCACGACGTGCCCACCACCGCGATGTCGTACCCCACGCCGGTGAGGTCCATCACCGCACCTTCCGGTACAGCTTCTCCGTGGGGCTCAGCTTCTCGTAGCACGGCTCGTACTGGGAGAACTTCAGCGACTCCTTGCTGCCGAGCGCCAGCACCCCGAACATCACGAGCGAGTCGTAGAACAGGGAGTGCACCCGGTTCTGGAGCGCCTTGTCGAAGTAGATGAGCACGTTGCGGCAGAAGATCACGTTGAACTCGCTGAACGAGCGGTCGGTGACCAGGTTGTGCTGCGAGAACACGATGTTCCGCGTCAGCTCGGGCTTGAAGATCGCGCCGTCGTACTTGGCCGTGTAGTACTTCGAGAACGACTGCTTTCCCCCGGCGCGGATGTAGTTCTCCGTGTATTCCTGCATCCGGTCCAGGGGGAAGATTCCCTGGCGGGCGCGCTGGAGCACCACGTCGTTGATGTCCGTGGCATACAGGCGCGCCCGGTCGTACAGGCCCTCTTCCTCCAGGAGGATGGCCATCGAGAACACCTCCTCCCCCGTCGAGCAGCCGGCGTGCCAGATCCGGATGAAGGGGTAGGTGCGCAGCAGCGGCACGACCCGGTCGCGGAACTCCTGGTAGAAGCTCGGGTCGCGGAACATCGCCGTGACGTTCACCGACAGGTCGAGCAGCAGGCGCTCCATCGCGTCCGGGTCGTGCAGGATGCGCGCGGCGAGCTCCGAGACCGTGTGCAGCCCCTCGCCCTCCACGCGCTTCCAGAGCCGCCGCCGGATCGACGCGAACGCGTACGAGCGGAAGTCGAACCCGTAATGCCGGAACACCCCCTCCAGGAGCAGCTCGATCTCGAGCCGCTCCAGGTCGGAGTTGTAGGCGAGCGGCGGCCCCGGGAGGGACCGCCCGTCGCTTACCGGTAGAGCCATACGCGCATCAGGCTGAGCAGCTGGTCGGTGTCCACCGGCTTCGTGATGTAGTCCGACGCCCCGGCCGCGATCGTCTTCTCGCGGTCGCCCTTCATCGCCTTCGCCGTCACCGCGATGATCGGCAGCGACTTGAGCGCCGGCATCTGCCGGATCGCGCGCGTCGTCTCGTAGCCGTCCATCTCGGGCATCATCACGTCCATCAGCACGAGGTCGAAGTCCTGCCGCTCCTTCAGCATGGCGACGGCATCCTTGCCGTTCTCGGCGAACGACACCTGCATGCCGTGGTCTTCCAGCATGCTCGTGAGCGAGAAGATGTTGCGCACGTCGTCGTCCACGATCAGCACGCGCTTGCCGGCGAACACCGCATCGGTGTTGTGCAGCCGCTCCAGCATCCGGCGCTTCTGCTCGGGCAGCTTCGCCTCCACCCGGTGCAGGAACAGCGCGGTCTCGTCGAGCAGGCGCTCGGGCGACTTCACGTCCTTCACGATGATCGTCTCCGCGAACTTCCGGAGCTTCGTCTCCTCCGCCTGCGACAGGTCCTTGCCCGTGTAGATGATGATCGGCAGCTCCCACATCTGCGGGTTCGCCTTCACCGTCTCCAGCAGCTCGAACCCGTTCATGTCCTTGAGGCCCAGGTCGAGCACCATGCAGTCGAACCGGCCGGTGCTCAGCTCCCGCAGCGCGTCCTCCGCCGAGCCCACGGCCGTGATGTCGACGTCCTCGTGCTGGATCAGCTCGATCATCGCCTGCCGCTGCGTCTCGTCGTCCTCCACCACGAGCAGCCGCTTCACCGTCGTCTCGATGAACGACGAGATCTTCGCGAACGATTCGTCCAGGTTCTCCTTCGTCACGGGCTTCTCGAGGTACGCGAGCGCCCCGTTCTTCAGGCCCTGCTGCTTCTCGCTCACCCCGGTGATGATGTGCACCGGGATGTGGCGCGTCTGCGGGTGGTGCTTGAGTCGGTCCAGCACGGCCCAGCCGTCCATGCCCGGCATGTCGATGTCGAGCGTGATGGCGTCGGGCTCGAAGGCGTGCGCGAGCTTCAGCCCCGCCTCGCCATCCAGCGCGCACAGCCCGCGGAACCCCTTCTCGCGTGCCATCTCCAGCAGGATCTTGGAGAAGCTCGGCTCGTTCTCGATGATCAGCAGCACGCGGTCGCCATCCTCGATCGCGTCGCGGTCGTCGTCGAAGCCCTCGGGCTTCGGCAGCTCGTCGCGCGCCACCGGCATGTCGTACTGCTCCTCGTCCTGCGGCGCGGTGCTCGTCGCCGACCCGCCACCCGACCGCTCCCAGCCGCCGCTCTCGGCGGTGGACGCCACCGGTGCGGCGGACCCGCGGCCGCCGCCCGCCGGGAGGCGCGGCGGGGCATACGACGTCCGGCGCGCACTGCCGCCCTCGTCGTTGCCCTTGCCCCACGTATCCCCACGGTCGCGGCGGCGCGGCGACGACTCCTCCGTGCCCGCCCGCGTGTTTCCGTCGGCATCCACGTACCGCGCCGGCAGGAACAGCGTGAAGGTGCTGCCGTGTCCCGACGTGCTCTCCACGCGGATCTCGCCACCCAGGAGCCGCGCGATCTCGCGGCTGATGGAGAGGCCAAGGCCCGTGCCGCCGAACTTGCGGCTCGTGGTGCCGTCCGCCTGCTGGAACGCCTCGAAGATCAGCTGCTGCTTCTCCTTGGCGATGCCGATGCCCGTGTCCGTCACCGCGAAGGCGATCACCGCGTCCGCCTGGTCGAGGATCCGGCTCGCGAACCGCTTCCCCTTCTCCGCCTTCCGGATGGTGAGCGTGACGCCCCCCTGCTCCGTGAACTTGAACGCGTTGGAGAGGAGGTTCTTGATCACCTGCTGGAGACGCTGGCCGTCGGTGTAGATCGCCGGCGGCACCTCCGGCTGGATGTCCACCGTGAAGGTGATGCCCTTCTGCTGCGCCACCACGTCGAAGGTGCGCTTGGTGAAGGAGCTGATGTCCTCGATGGGCACGTCCATCGGGTTCACCTCCATCTTGCCCGCCTCCACCTTCGACAGATCCAGGATGTCGTTGATGAGGTTGAGCAGGTCCGTGCCCGACGAGTGGATCGTCTGCGCGAACTCCACCTGCTTGGCCGAGAGGTTCTTCTCCTTGTTGTCGGCCAGCAGCTTCGCGAGGATGAGCAGCGAGTTGAGCGGCGTGCGCAGCTCGTGGCTCATGTTCGCGAGGAACTCGCTCTTGTACTTGGAGCTGAGCGCCAGCTGCTCGGCCTTCTCCTCGAGCGCGAGGCGTGCCGCTTCCACCTCGCGGTTCTTCTGCTCGACCTTCTGGTTCTGCTCCGCCAGCAGCGAGGCCTTCTCCTCCAGCTCCTCGTTGACCTGCTGCAGCTCCTCCTGCTGCTCCTTGAGCAGCTCCTCGG
>JAQBPZ010000161.1 GCA_028287225.1 Gemmatimonadota bacterium | reverse complement strand
CCGCCACGGCGGCCGGCTGCGGTGTCGGCCGCCGGCGGCGGCGTCAACCCGGTGAAGTACGTGAACCCGAACCGTGGGCTCAGGCTGATCTCGGAGGGCGTGCGGTCGGTACGACGACCGAACGTGGACTCCACTTCGGCATTGTACGCCGGCGTCTGCGGGAAGCGCGTGCCTTCGAGGCGCAGGCCGTACACGAGCTGGAAGGCGGGCGACTGGCGCCAGGCGTCGCCGGCATAGAGCGCCGCGTTGTTGCTGCCGGCCAGGCGATCGCGGCCGGCGATGGTGCGGGTGAACTGCGATGGCCGGTTCGCCTCGAAGTCCTGGAGCGAGTTGTACGAGAAGGTGCCGTACCGGTTGTTGATCGCGCCGACGGTGGAGCGGTCGTCGTTCACCAGGCCGCCAAGCTTGAAGCGGTGCGAGCCGCCGGTGCTCACCCAGCTCAGCTCGTCCGTGGCCTCGAGCAGGCGCGTGTGCGTCTCCTGCGGCAGCGACGGGTTGCCGCCGAACTGCAGGTTGGTGAGGCTCTGCGTGCCGTCCTCGAGGATGGACGCCACCGTCACGCGCCCGATGGGGGCGATGAGGTACGGGTCGGTGTTCTGGCGGTCGGACGACTGGTAGACCCGCGCCTCGTTGATGAAGCGCGAGACGTGCGACGTGAGCGTGAGCATCCCGCCGCCGCCCATCGTGCGCAGGTCGCCGCCGGTGCTCGGCACGCTGAACGGCGAGATGCGGGTGCCGTCCTGGAGCGAGCCGCGCCAGTCGCCGCGCGCGGTGAGGGTGTGCGCCTCGCCGAGCGACCAGTCCATGCGCACGATCGCCGACGCCTGGTCGTTGAGCCGCTGGTCGGGCACGCCCGGGAGCGTGGGGCCCACGCCGATGAGGGAGAGCCGGTTGAGGAAGCGCGCCACCGAGTCCGGGCTGGCGCCGAGTCGCGCGAGCGTCTGGCTGTTGGCCGCGAGCAGCGACGAGAGCGGGTTCGTGCGGCGCGAGACCGATACGGCGCCGAAGATGAACGCCTCGTCCTCGCGGAGCGGGCCGCCGAGTCCGAGGTTGAGCGAGTTCTGCATGTACTTCTGGCCGAAGGTCGCCGACGATTCGTCGACGAACTGCAGGTCCGGATCGCGCAGCGAGTAGCTGACCACGCCCTGGACGTTGTTGGTGCCGCCGCGCGTGGTGGAGGCCACCTGGCCGCCGGTGAACTGGCCGCGGCTCACGTCGTACGTGCTCGTGATGACGCGCGTGCTGCGCACCGCCTCGGAGGGCACGCTGCCCGAGCCGAAGCTCAGGCCGTCGAGCGTGATCTGGTTCTGGTTGGTCGGCTGGCCGGCCACCGAGAAGGTGGCGGCGCTGGAGTCGGTGCCGGAGGTGAGCACGACGCCGGGCGACAGCGCGGCCACGCTTGCCAGGTCGCCCTTCTCGACGGGAAGGCGATCCAGCTCGGCCGCGGACAGGTTCCGTTCGGTGCTGCCCGCGGTGGGGCGCTCCGGCTGGTTGTCGCGGGTGTTGGTCGCGCGAACGGTGACCGCCGCGAGGACCTGCGGATTGCGCGACATGCGCACGTCGAGCACGAGCCGGTCCTCGTCGGCCTGCCGGCTCACGGTGCCATTGAACGGCGCATAGCCGATGAACGTCACCTTCACCCGGTACGAGCCGCCGCCATCGGGAAAGAGGATGGAATACTCGCCACGCGGGCCCGTCGTCTTGCGGCGCGTGATCCCCGTCTCCGCGGAGGTCACCTCCACGCGCGCGCCCTCCACGCCGGAGGTGTCGCCCGCGGTGACGCGGCCCATGATGATGTCGGTGGTGGAGCCGACCTGCGCGTGCAGGGGCGCGACGCACGGCGCCAGCAGGAAGGCGATGACGAACAGCGAATATCGGAGCAGCGTGGTGCGCATGGCGGGGTCACGAGGGAACCGGCTCGACGGGCAGCCGCGACGACCGCGCCGAACGGGCACGGTCGTCAGGTAATACGTCCGGCTGGGGCCGAACCGTTGGTTTCGGCGACCGGTTTGCGCAGCGCGGCTTCGGCGGCGGGAAGCGTGGCCTGCGCCACGGCCTCGCGCACCGCGGTCGCCATGTCCTCGCCGGCACGACGTAGAATGCGCGCCACCGCGCCGATCGCCGCGCCGATGGCGCGGGCCGGATCGATGGTCGGTCCGCCGCCCTCGGGGTAGAGCGATCGCAGGATCGGCCCCTGCAGCGACAGCGCGACCGGGGTGGCGAAGGCGAGCGCGTTGAAGTGCGTGTCGTAGTGCGTGCCGAGCCCCTCGATCAGCGACGCGGTGCGCGCGAAATACACCAGGTGGCTCGGCATCACGATGGGCCAGTCGAACAGCTCTGCCAGCACCTCGTCGGCCAGCAGCTCCATCCGCTCGCGCGTGGTGGTGCGCTGCGCGGCGAACGACAGGAGCGTCGCGGCGAGCCGGCGGATGACCGCCTGGTCCGCCCCGCTCGTGACGAGGCCGAGCGCATTGAAGCTCGCGGCGAGCGCATCGGGGTCGCGGCGGATCGCGGCGAAGATCGCCGCGACGAGCTGGCGCCGCAGCTCCAGCGGGACGCGCACCACCATGCCGAAGTCGAGCAGGATGATCCGCCCGTCGGCGGCCACGTGCATGTTGCCGGGATGCGGGTCGGCGTGAAAGAGCCCGTCCACCAGCATCATGCGCGCGTACAGCTCCATCACCTCGCGCACGAGCGCGCCGGGGCTCACGCGGCCCTCCGCCACCCACGCGTCGAGCCGGTCGATGCGCTGCCCCGGGCAGTACTCGAGCACCAGCGCGCGCTGGCGCACGAGCGCGGCGACGACCCGGGGGATCCACACCGAGTCGCGGCCGGCGAAGTTGGAGCTGATGGCCACGGCGTTGGCCGCCTCGAGACGGAAGTCCATCTCCTCCGACACGCGCACCGCGAACTCGTCGATCACGACGCGCGTGCCGATGACGTGCGGGTTGGGCCACCACCGCTCCACCACGGCGATGATGCGCCGCGCGGCGCGCACGTCCTCCGTCACCAGCGCCTCCACGCCCGGCCGGAGCACCTTGATCACCACCTCCTCGCCGCCATGGCGGGCGCGGTGCACCTGGCCCAGCGACGCGGCGGCGAGCGGCGTGCGATCGAAGCGCTCGAACAGCATGTCGGCCGGCACGCCGTACTCTTCCATGATGATCCGCTCGACGTCCGCGAGCGGCACCGCGGGCACCTGGTCGGTGAGCCGCGTCAGGGCGCGCGCGTACGCCGGCGCCAGGATGTCCGACCGGCCGGCGAAGAGCTGCGCCATCTTGACGAAGGTGGGCCCGAGGGCGGCCAGCTGGCGCACCAGCCGGTCGGCGCGCCGCTGGTGGTCCGCCGCGGACCGGCGCGCGGGGGCGCCGAAGAACAGCCACCGCCGATGGTCCCGCCAGAAGGCGAGGGCGATCGGCAGCAGCCGGTACACGATGACGAGGAGACGCATGGCGGCGAACGACGGCGGCGCGGGCCGCTCAGCCGTTCGCGTCCTTCATCGAGGCCGGGTCCACGCCCACGCCGCGGAGCCACGCCTCGTACGCCTGCGGCATGATCTCCGAGGGCTTGATCTCGCTGCGCCCGCCCCAGAACACGTTCGTGTACGTCACCGGGATCCCGATGGCGGCGAGGTGCTCGTCGATGGCCGCCTTGTGCGCCAGCACCACGGGCTTCTCGGTGCCGTGCGCGACCGCCATGATGTTGACGCCGGCGAACTCGGGCCCGCCCTCGCGCCAGTATGCGTGGGTGAGGATGTGATGGCGGCCCACCTCGCGGCCGGCCTCGATCTCGCGCCCCACGGGGACCCTCCAATGAAAGAGCGCGTTGTAGCGCGTCACCCGCTCGCCGGTGGACGACGGCTTCACGTGCTCCAGGAAGGTGGAGAAGCGGCCGATCACGCCCTTCGCCGAGAGGGACCGCGCAACGGACAGGTACTCCTCGTAGGCGACGCCCGCTTCGTCGGCGCGCGCGCGCCACGGCTCGGCGACCAGCTCGTGCGGCTCGAACTCGCGCTTGAGCGATCCCAGCACGCGCCACTCGAGCGCGGAGAGCGCGACGAGGTTGGTGTCGATCACCACCCCGGGCTCATCGGTGCGGCTGCCGGGCTCCATGCCGCGGCGCCGCACGTGCCCCACGCCGAGCGCGAACAGCCGCCTGGCGGGCATGATGCGGAACGCCGTGGCGCCGATGCGCGCCGCGAGCAGCTCGCAGTGTCGCTGCATGGAGAAGCCCTGCGGCACCTTGAGCGTGGTCCAGAGCCGGTAGACCGACCCCGGCGTCTCGGCGTCGGTGGAGCGGATCACCACGTGGCCGCTGAACGGATCCTGCTTCGAGAGGTACTCGAACCCCTCGTCCAGCCGCTCGGGGGCAACCTGCCAGGCGACGAGCGCGCCCGGCGCGAGGTTCGTGGCCATCAGGGTCTGCCGGATGCGCCGGATGACCCCACCCTCGAGCATCGCCCGCAACCGCTCGAGCACGGTTTCCACCGGCAGCTCGCTCAGCCGCGCGATCTCGGCGAACGGATCCTCGAGAAATCCCGCAATGCGGTCCTCGCTGATCGCGAGGATGCGGGCGTTGACGGGATCGGTGATCTCGGAGGGAATGACGGTGTGGGGCATGGGGGAAAGATAGGCGGTGGGGCGGGTGGTCGGTTTACGGTCTACCGTTGAGACCGTAGACAGTAACCCGCCCGTCGTACCGTCCTACCGTCCTACCATCAGTACCGCGGCAACGTCCCGCGGTTCTCGCGCGCGCCGGCTGCCACGCCCATCCCGACCGCAAGGCCGAGGGTCACCGCCGTGCCCACGCCCACGAGGGGGAGGATGGCGACGAGCGGCAGCGCGAGCAGTCCAGCCCCGATGCCGGCGACGAACGGCGCGAGCGCGTTCTGGACGGCGTCCACGTAGCGCAGGCGCCGGGTGACGAACGCGCGTGCCTGCGCGTAGGCGACCGTCGCGACCGCGAACGACACCAGCACACTGAGAATGATTGCCAACATGGAAGCCTCGCCGGTGATGTAGAACTGCGTCCTCACTGCCCTGCCCGCCCTACGCGCCCGTCCCGACGCCGGTTTCACCGCGCTCGCTGGCTCCCGGCCCGATCGTGCCGTAATTTGGGGGCGACCCGTCCCCGCCGCCAATGATCACCCTTCGCGTCACCCGACACGACCGCAACGAGCAGCTGCTCGCCGAGTGCCAGAGCGCGGTGATCCCCGCGCGCGGCGAGGTGCTGCAGCTCGACACGGCCGAGGCCGATGGCACGATCAGCCGGTCCAGCACGATGTGGCGCATCATCGCCGTGACGATCCACGTGCCCTCGCTCGAGTCCGCGGCACCCCTCGACGGGCTGCCGCTCCGCGTGCGGACCGTGGAGGTGAGCGTGCTTCCGGACGTCTCCCTCCTGCCGGCCCTCCATCAGGCGGCGGAGCAGGTGCTGGCGGAGTCGCGGCTGTGAGCGTCCGGTGACCGGACGGCGCTGCCTCTCCGCCGTCACGGCCGCTAGCTTCCCCGCGTGAACCAATCGACCGGCCCCATCGCGCGCTTCGACCCGCCTACCGACCGGGTCCTTCGCGTCACCGGCGAGATGCGGCGCGTCAGCCCGGTGCTGCCCGAGCATCTTGCCGAGTGGCACCTGCCGCCCGGCTGGAGCTGGGGGTCCGAGGGCCTCTGGGACGAGCACCGGCACTTCCAGGAGCTCATCGACGCGCTTGGCCGCTCCCTCTCCCTGGTGAGCGCCCCCGACCCCGCGCACGCGGGATGGCTGGAGGCCGAGGCGCGGGCCCTGGCGCACCGGAACCACCCCGCGGTGCCGACCACATATCACTACTGGACCAGGCACCAGGAGAGCCGGCGCGGGCCGGGCTACCTGCGGCGGTGGATTGCCGGCGAGACGATTGCCGCGCGACTGTCGCGCTCGGGGCCGGAGGACGTGTCCGCGGTGCTGCGCGTCATGCGCGAGGCCGGCTCCACGCTCTCGTACCTGCATGACGCCGGCAGCGTGCACGGCGCCGTTTCGGCCAAGAACGTCTTCACCACGCCGATGGGCCGCCTCTGGCTGCTCGGCTGGCAGTGGGCCATGCCGCTGTCGTCCATCCCGAGCGGCCTCGCCCCGGACGCCGCCGGCATGCCCCTGCCCCCCGAATGGGGCGACGGCTGGATGCCGACCATGGCGAGCGACCAGTGGCAGCTCGCCGCGCTGTGCTTCACCGCACTCACCGGGGAAGCCCCGCCGCGCGACGACATCCCGCCCCTCTCGCTCGTGCGCCCCGACGTGCCGCCCTCGGTGTCCACGGTGATCGACCGCGCACTGCATCCCGACGCCGCGAAGCGCTACACGACCGTGGCGGCCATGGTGCGCGCGATGGACCGGGTGGTGGGCAGCCGCACGGTGCTCACCCTGAGCGGCGAGCACAACGCGGCGTCCCGGGAGTCTCCCGAGGTGCGCCTCCGCTGGGCGCTCGCCGACGACTACGAGGTGATCGCGCCGCTCGGCGCCGGCACCTTCGGATCGGTGTGGCGGGTGCGCGACCTGTCGCTCGGCCGCGAGGTGGCGCTCAAGCTGCTGCATCCGCACGTGGTGCGCGACGAGCGCGCGGTCGGTCGGTTCCGCCGCGAGGCGCGGCTCACCGCGCAGCTCGCGCATCCGGCCATCGTGCCGATCTACGACTGGGACAGCCGCGGCGACGTGGCGTGGTACACCATGGAGCTCGCCGAGTCGGGCTCGGTGGCCGACCTCATCACCAGCTCCGGCGCCCGCACCCTCGCCGAGATCGCGCCGCAGATCGACGCCGTGATGAGCGGGCTGGCCGCGGCGCATTCCGTGGGGATCGTGCACCGCGATCTGAAGCCCGAGAACATCCTGATCGACCGCTACCGGCGCTGGCGCATCGCCGACTTCGGCATCGCCAACCCGGCGGGCGAGGAGCCGACCGGCGCGTCCGGCACCCCCGCGTTCTCCCCCCCCGAACAGCTGCTGGGAGAGCCACAGGACGCCACGGCCGACTGCTTCTCGCTCGCGGCCATCGTCGCGTACGCGCTCACGGGGGCGCCGCCGTTCGGCGAGGCGGACAGCAAGACGATCCTGGCCCGCGAGCTCACGGGGCGCCTGGACATCTCGCCCTTCGCGCCCGAGATCGGCGCCTGGCTGCAGCGGGGGCTGAACGCCGACCCGGATGCGCGCTTTCCCGACGCGACGGCGATGCAGGCGGAATGGCGCGTGGCGGCGGGGGTCGTCCTGGAGCGCGAGCGCCGGATTCCATGGTGGCGCCGCATCTTCGGCAGCGACGAGACGGGGGACAGCTGGTGGCGCGAGGAGAGTCCGACGGCGGGCTGAGCCTCCGAGTCGTGAGAATGAAGGAACGGGCACACCAGGCCCGTCCGGATACGGGCTCGCACGCAAGCTGCACTCGACGCGGCACATGACGATGAAATCCGTGAACCCCGCCACCGGCGAGACGATCGCCGAGTTCCCCACGCTCACCCCGGCCGAGCTGGAGACGCGCCTCGCGCGGGCGGCGGCGGCGGCGCCACGCTGGCGTCGCACGCCGGTGATGGAGCGTGCCGCGGTCATTCGCCGCGTGGGCGAGCTGCTGGACCAGGACAAGGAGCGCATCGGCCGCATGATGACGCTCGAGATGGGCAAGCCCCTGAAGGCGGCGATCGAGGAGGCCGCCAAGTGTGCCACCGCCTGTCGCTACTACGCCGAGCATGGGCCCGCCATCGTGGCGGATCATCCGGTGGACGACGCGGACCACCGGTCCTTCATCGCGTACGACCCGCTCGGCGTCGTCCTGGCGGTGATGCCGTGGAACTTCCCCTTCTGGCAGGCCATCCGCTTCATCGCGCCGGCGATCGTCGCCGGAAACGTGGGGCTGCTGAAGCACGCGTCGAACGTTCCGCAGTGCGCGCTGGAGATCGAGGACCTGCTGCGGCGCGCCGGCGCACCCGCGGGCGTGTTCCAGACGCTGCTCGTCGGCAGCGACGCGGTCGCCGGCATCCTGGCCGACCGGCGCGTGGCCGCCGCCACGCTCACCGGCAGCGAAGGGGCTGGCAGCAGCATCGGCGCGGCGGCCGGCAAGCACCTCAAGCCCACGGTGCTCGAGCTGGGCGGGAGCGACGCGTTCGTCGTCATGCCGAGCGCAGATCTGGACCGGGCCATCGAGACGGCGGTGAAGGCCCGCGTCATCAACAATGGCCAGAGCTGCATCGCCGCGAAGCGCTTCATCGTGCACCGCGACGTCGCGGAGCGATTCACCAGCGGGTTCGTGGCGGGAATGCAGGCGCTGAAGATGGGTGACCCGATGAGCCCGGACACCCAGCTCGGCCCACTCGCCTCGGCGAAGCTCGCGGGCGAGCTGGAGAAGCAGGTCAGCGACTCCGTGGCGATGGGCGCCCGCCTGCTCTGCGGCGGAAGGCGCCGCGAGCCGGACAGCGCATGGTTCCCGGCCACCGTGCTGACCGACATTCCCACCGGCGCGCCGGCGTACAAGGACGAGATGTTCGGTCCGGTGGGCTGCGTGTTCGTCGCGAACGACCTGGACGACGCGGTGCGCATCGCGAACGACACGCGCTTCGGCCTGGGCGCGAGCGCATGGTCCACCGACGCGGCGGAACAGGAGCGGCTCGCGCGCGAGATCGATGCGGGCACGGTGTTCATCAACGACATGGTGGTCTCGGATCCGCGCTTCCCCTTCGGCGGCATCAAGGCCTCCGGCTACGGCCGCGAGCTGAGCGACCTCGGCATGCGCGAGTTCACGAACATCAAGACCGTGCGCATCCGGACCGGCGCGAGTGGCGCCTCGCACTCGGGAAATACGGAGTAACGAGTAACGAGTGAGTCGAGGAGCGTCCCGGGCGTCTGTCATCCCGCCGGAGGGAGCACCGCGACCGAGTGTCGGGATCTGCCTTCCCGTGCTCATGGCCAGCCCCATCACGGGAGAGCATGCCCCGACAGCTTCGCTGCGGGGTGACACATCCTCCGGGACGCTCCTCGCCTTACTCGTTACTCGTTACTCGTTTTTCAGTTACTCGTTACTCGTTGTCTCCTCCCGCAGCAGCACGCGCACCGTCGTCCCCACGCCAGGCGTGGACGCGATGGTCACTTCGCCGCCCCAGCTCTCCACCAGCCGTCGGGTGATCGCCAGCCCGAGCCCGCTGCCGCTCGTCCGCGTGGAGAAGTGCGGCTCGAAGATGCGCGGGAGCACGTCGGCCTCGATGCCGCTGCCGTCGTCCACCACGTCCACGGCCACCGCCGCGGCACCGTCTTGCAGCGTCGCGGTGCGCACCACCGCGCGGACGGCACGCGCCTCGGCGAGCCGCGCATTCTCGAACAGGTTGAGGAGGACCTCGCGCAGCTCGTCGCCGCGCGCGAGTGCCGGGCCCACGGTGCCCTCCACCTCGCAGTGCCACTGGATGTCCCCTTCGCCGAGCAGCTCGAGCGCCACCACGTCCCGGACGATCGCCGGAATGTCCGTCGGCTCGGCGGTCGCACGCTCCTCGGGCGCGCTGCCGTAGCGGCTGAACGCGCGCGCGATCTCGTCGAGCCGGTCGATCTCGCCGAGGATGCGTGTCACGTTCTGGTCCAGGATCGCGGCGAAGTCCGGACGGCCGAGTGCGCGCCGCAGGTGCTGGACGCCGAGGCGGATCGGGGTGAGGGGGTTCTTGATCTCGTGGGCCACCTGGCGTGCCATCTCGCCCCACGCCAGCACGCGCTGCGCGCGCGCCAGCTCGGTCACGTCGTCGAGCGTCAGCACGGCTCCCCCGCGCGCGAGGCGGGTGAGCTGTCCACGCAGCGTGCGGCCGTCGCGCTCCAGCTCGAACCCGTCGCTCACCTGGCCGCTGGTCAGGAACTGCGCGACGCGCGCGGCCACCTCCGTGGCCGGCAGCGCGCCGAGCTCCGCGCCCGGCGCCGGCACCTCGCCCATGAGCTGGTCGGCGCGCGGATTGGCGAGGATCACCCTCCCCCGCTCGTCCACCGCCACCACGCCGCTGGCCACGGTGCGCAGCACGGCGTCGGTGCGGCGCTGCGCCTCCTCGAGCGCGGAGCGGCTCGCGTGCAGGTCGGTCTCCATCGCGCGGAACGCGGTGAACACGGGGAGGAACTCGCTCGGCGCGTCCCCGTCGAGCGTCACGAGCTCGTGGTCGCCGCGCGCCACCGCGCGTGCCGCGGAGCGCAGCGCCCCGATGGGCCGAGCGAGCTGCCGCGCGGCCACGCCGCTCAGCCAGAGCG
>JAQBPZ010000142.1 GCA_028287225.1 Gemmatimonadota bacterium | reverse complement strand
CGGCTGGCGCGGCGCGGAGGGAACGAACAGCTCGCGGAACTGGTCCTCGCGGAACTTCGGCGTGCGCGGCACCAGGTCGATGCGCGTGATCTCGCCCGACTCGGTGCGCTGGCCCGACGTGAGCGTGAGGTACGCACCGTCGGGGCTCCACGAGAGGCCCCCGCCATTGGTGTTGGAGAGCCAGCTGAGCTGCCGCGGCGTGCCGCCGTCGGACGGCACCACGAACACGTTGGCGAACTGCTTGGGTCCCGCACTCGTGACGTACGCGAGCCAGCGGCCGTCGGGCGACCACGCGACCTCGCGCTCGTCGACGAACGGGGGGCGGCTCAGCACCGCGGTCGCGACCGTGCGGTCCGCGCCGGTGGCCACGTCGAGCACGTGCAGCTCGCGGCCGTTGCGCTCGAAGGCGATGCGCCGGCCGTCGGGCGACCAGCGCGGGGTGATGTCGCTGCCGGCGCCCTTCGTGAGCTGCGTCTCCTGTCGCGTCGCGAAGTCGTACAGGTACAGATGCCATGGCCCGTCGCGGTCGCTCGCATAGGCGAGGCGGCGGCTGTCCGGCGCCCACGCGAGCTGCTCCTCGCTGCCCGGCGTCGACGTGACGCGCGTGGCGTCGCCGCCATCCTTCGCGGCGGCGGCGAAGACGTCGCCGCGCACCACGAACGCCAGCTTGCGCGCATCGGGGGCCAGGGCGAGCTGCTGGATGCCGTTGGTGAGCGTGAGGTGCTCCACCCCGGGGCCCGCCGGCACGCCGCGCAGCGTGACGGGCACGCGGCGCACCGCGCCGCTCGGCACGTCGTACGTCCACACGCCGAAGTCGCGCTCGAAGACGATGGCCTGTCCATCGTTGGAGATGGCGGGCCAGAGCACGCGGCCACTCGTGAAGCTGGTGAGCGCCTTTTCGGCGCCGCCCGCCGCCGCGCGCGACCAGAGGTTCTCGTTGCCGTTGCGGTCGCTCATGAAGTACAGCGTGCCGCCGTCCGCGGACCACATCGGCCACCCGCTCTTGGCGCCGCCCGTCGTCACCGGCTCGTAGCGCGGTGCGCCCGCGGCGCCCGCGGCGACGTCGTGCACCAGCCACACCTCGCTCTCGTCCAGGTGGCTGTGCCCGTGCCGCCACCACTGCGCGAACGGCATCCCGCGCGCCGTGATGGCGAGCGTGCGGCCGTCCGGCGAGGGCGCGGCCCAGTACTCGGTGGCGTACCGGTCGGCGGCCACCGGCATCGGCGTGCCCCCCTCGGCGCTCACGCGCCAGACGTCGCTCATGCCGGCCACGTCGCGGCTCGTGGAAGAGAAGTACAGCGACTTCCCGTCGCGCGCCCAGTTGTCGAGCTGGTCGGCGACGTCGTCGAAGGTGATGCGACGGAGCTGGCCACTGGCCAGCTCCAGCACGTAGATGTCGCCGTTGCCGGTGCGGTTCGAGATGAAGGCGAGCCGGGTGCCGTCGGGCGACCACATCGGCCGGCTCTCGTTCGCCGGGTGGGACACGAGCAGCCGCGCCTCCCCGCCGGCGAACGGCACGGTCCAGATGTCGCCGCCGCTCACGAACGCGATCTCGCGATGGTCGGGCGAGAGGCTCGGCTCGGCGAGCGAGGGGGCGGGCGCGGGCGCGGCCGGGCCGGTGCGGAGCGCGGAAAGGGGCGCCGCGAGCAGCGTCGTCGCGAGCAGGGCGCGGAATGACACGATCATGGGATCTCGAATCGGGAGGGAATGTCCCAAGATGCCCCCCGGACGCGGGCGGCGCGAGGCCGCGCCCGTCCGCGTCAGCCCATCACGAGGCCACCGAGGGCGCCGCGGAGGGCAGCGGCGTGCGCGGGACGGTGTCCGGGGCGATGGCGTCGCCGAACACCTCGAGCGCCAGCTCCACCTTGCCGAAGGGCGCCGAGACCTGCACGCCCTGCACCGCGCCCTGCACCCGTTCCAGCATCTCGCGCGCGATCGCGATGCCCTCGGCGATCGCATGCTCCTTCGACCGGTCGCTCGCCTTGCGCATGCGCGTGATCACGGCGTCCGGCACGCTCACGCCCGGCACCTCGTTCGCGAGGAACTCGGCATTGCGCACGCTCACCAGGGGCCAGATGCCGGCGACGATCGGCACGCGTGCCCCTTCCGTGCGTCGCAGGAAGTGCTCCAGCTGGCTCGCGTCGAACACCGGCTGCGTCACGGCGAACTCGGCCCCCGCCTCCACCTTCCAGGCGAAGCGCTTCAGCTCGTGCTCCAGGTCGATCGGCGCGGGATTCACCCCCACCCCCACCACGAACCGCGTCGGCGCGCCGATCGGGTTGTCGCCCGGATCACGCCCGTGATTCAGGTTGTGCACCAGGTTGGTCAGCCCGATGGAGTCGATGTCGAACACCGCGGTCGCGCTCGGGTACGGCCCCATCTTCGGCGGGTCGCCAGTGATGAGCAGCAGGTTGCGCAGGCCCACCGCCGCCGCGCCCAGCAGGTCGCTCAGCATGCCGAGCAGGTTGCGGTCGCGGCAGGCGTAGTGCGTCACCGTCTCGATGCCGACCTGCTGCTCGATGAGCAGCGACGTGAGCAGGGCACCCATCCGGCTCTGCGCGCGCGGGCCGTCGGGGACGTTCACCGCGTCCACGCCGGCCACCTTGAGCCGCATCACGTCGCCGAGCATGCGCGACGCATCCACGCCACGGGGCGGCACGATCTCCACCGACGACACGAACGTGCCCGCGGCGAGCTTGGCTCCCCAGCGCGAGCGCGTCTCCAGCGGGTACGCCGCGACCTCCGGCTCTCGGCGCCGCTCGCGCAGCACCGGCACCGCGCCGACCGTCACCGCCGTCGCCGCTGCCGTGCGCGCGAAGCGCGGGCTCAGCGGGCGGATCCCTTCCGACATCGCGTGGATGTGCTCCGGCGTGGTGCCGCAGCACCCGCCGAGGACCTTGGCGCCGGCATGCACGAGGTGCCGCGCATAGCTGGCGGTGTACTCGGGGCTGGCCATGTACATGCTTCGGCCCCCGACGTCGCGCGGCATGCCGGCGTTGGGCTGCGCCGAGATCTTCCGCGTGGTCAGCGGCGCCATGCGCTCGATGGCCTCCAGGATCGTCTGCGGGCCCACCGAGCAGTTGAGGCCGAGCACGTCCGCGCCGAAGCGCTCGAGCGCCCGCGCCACGTCCTCGGGCGTCGCACCGTACGGCGTGAGCCCGTCCACCCCGATGGTCATCTGGGCGACCACCGGCATCGACGCGTCCACCTCGCGCGCCGCGGCGATGGCCTGCTCGATCTCGTGCAGGTCGCCGAAGGTCTCCAGGATGAACAGGTCGGCCCCTCCCTCGCGCAGCCCTTCCATCTGTTCCCGGAAGATCTCGCGCGCCTCGGCCACCGACGTGGGCCCGTACGGCTCCAGCCGCACGCCCAGCGGGCCCACGGCGCCGGCGACGAGCACGTCGTGCCCCTCGTCGGCCGCCTCGCGCGCCAGCTCGGCGGCGCGCCGGTTGAGCTCGCGCGTCTGCGCCGACATGCCGAACTGCGCGAGCTTCACGCGGTTGGCGCCGAAGCTGTTGGTCTCCAGCACCTCGGCGCCCGCCTTCACGTAGCCGCGGTGCACTTCGCGGATGAGGTCCGGCGAGCGGAGGTTCAGCTCGTCGTAGCACTGGTTGATGAACACGCCCTTCGAGTACAGCATCGTGCCCATCGCGCCGTCGAAGAGGACGAGCGAGTCGGGGTCGAGCAGCCGCGCGAGGGCCGCGGCGCGCGGCGAGCCCGTCATGCGACCGAGCCCGCCGCTTCCGCCGGCTCGCCCGCGGTCCGCACGGCGTAGTACTTGGCCTGGGGATGGTGCACGAGGATCGCCGCGGTGCTCTGCTCGGGAATCAGCTGGAACGCCGAGGTGAGCTCCATGCCCAGCGCCGCCTCGGCGGGCAGCAGCGAGAAGAGCTGCTGGTGGTCCTCGAGGTCGGGACAGGCACCGTAGCCCCACGAGTAGCGCTTGCCGCGGCCGCCGGGAACGCCGAGCTCGCGGCGGATGCGCCGGTGCAGCCACTCGGCGGTGGCTTCCGCGGCTTCCACCGCCATCCCATGGGAGTAGAACGCCTCGCTGTACTCGCCCTGCGCCTGCAGCGACTCGAAGCGACGGGTCGCCTCGTCGCCCACCGTCACGATCTGGAATGCCACCACGTCCACGTCGCCGCTCTCCACGCTGCGGAAGTAGTCGGCGATGCAGAGGCGCTCGCGGCCATCCTGGCGGGGGAAGTGGAAGCGCGTGCGCTCCACGAGCGAGGCGTCGCGCTGGAAGGCCTCCGGCTCGTAGATGATGATGTCGTTGCCCGCGCTCTGCACGGGGTAGTAGCCGTAGACCGCACGCGGCTTCACCCAGCCATCCCGGCGGGCCTCCTCGCGGAGGCGCTTGAGCGTGGGCTCGAACTGCTCGCGCACCACCGTGTCGTACTCCGGTCCCGAGCCGCGCCCGCCCCACTGGAGGCGATAGAGCTCGTCCAGGTCGAGCAGGTCGAGCACTTCGTCGAGGGGAATGTCCTCGAGAACGCTGGCGCCGAAGAACGGCGCCGCGGGCACCGCGTGGTCCTGGCTCACGTCGCTGCGCCGGCCGTCCTCGATGCCGCTGCGGATGTCCTTGCCGACCGAGGCGCGCAGGAAGACGTCGCTGCGGGCGTCGGCCACGAGCTTCGTGGTGATCTCGAGGCGCCGCTCGGGCGACGCCTGGAGCGCGTCCATCGTCTCGAGCCCCTCGAAGGCGTCCTTGCAGTAGAACACCCCCGCGTCGTAGGCGCGCTCGCCGTCCACGAACATCGCGCGGCGGCCGAAGCGGCGGTTGATCGCCGCCCCGCCGATGAGCACCGGGATGTGGATGTCGCGCTTGTCGAGCTCCTGCACGCAGAGGGGCATCTGCTTGCTGGTGCTGACGAGCAGGGCGGAGAGGCCGATCGCGTCGGCGCCCACCTCGAGCGCCTTCTCGATGATCGTGTTCACCGGCACCTGCTTGCCAAGGTCGTAGACCGTGTAGCCGTTGTTGCTGAGGATCGTGTTCACGAGCGACTTGCCGATGTCGTGCACGTCGCCGTACACGGTGGCCAGCACGACCCTGCCCTTGGTGTAGCCCTCCGCCTTCTCCAGGAACCCCTCGAGGTGCTTCACCGCCTTCTTCATCACCTCGGCGCTCTGGAGCACGAAGGGAAGTATGAGCTCGCCGGCGCCGAACTTGTCGCCCACCTCCTTCATCGCGGGCAGGAGCACCTCGTTGAGCACGCGCACGGGCTCCTCGCGCACGCCGGCGGCATCCAGCGCCGCCTCGATCCCTTCCTTCTTCCGGTGCAGGACCATCCAGTGGACCTTCGCCGCGGGCGCCATGCCCTCGGTGGGGTCCTCCTTCTCGCTCCGGGCCGACAGCTCGCTGGCGGAGGAGAACCCGTCGATGAACCGCTGGAGCGCATCGGGCCGGCGGTTGAACACCAGGTCGTCGGCCAGGGCGCGCTGCGCCGTGCTGATCTCGGCGTACGGCGTGATGTGCGCGGGGTTCACGATGGCCGCGTCGAGGCCGGCCTCCACGCAGTGGTGCAGGAACACCGAGTTGAGCACGTAGCGCGCGGCCGGGTCCAGCCCGAAGCTCACGTTGGAGACGCCGAGGATCGTGAAGACGCCCGGCAGCTCGCGCTTGATGAGCCGGATGCCCTCGATCGTCTCGTGCGCGCTGTCGATCCACTCCGGGTCGCCGGTCGCGAGGGTGAAGGTGAGCGCGTCGTAGATCAGGTCTTCGGCCCGGAGGCCGTACTCGCCCACGACGATGTCGTAGATCGCGCGGGCGACTTCCAGCTTCCGCTCGCGGGTCTTCGCCATGCCCACCGGGTCGATCGTGAGCGCGACGAGCGCCGCCCCGTGCCGCTTCGCGATCGGCACGACCTCGTCGATGCGCTTGCGGCCGTTCTCCATGTTGATGGAGTTGATGATGCCGCGGCCGGGCAGGTGCTGCAGGGCGGCCTCGATGACCGGGCCCTCCGTGCTGTCGATCATCAGCGGCGTCTCGATGCTCATCGAGAGCAGCTTCACGAGCTTGCTCATCTGCTCGGCTTCGTCGCCGCGCTCGGTCACCGCCACGCAGATGTCCAGCACGTGGGCGCCGCTCTCCTGCTGCTCGCGCGCCACCTCGAGGATGCCCTCGTAGTCGTCGGCGAGGAGGAGGCGCTTCACCTTGCGGGACCCCTGGGCGTTGACGCGCTCGCCCACGAGCAGCGGGGCGGGCTCCTGCCGGAGCGTCGTCGCGCGCATCGCGCTGGAGACCAGCGCCTCGCGCCGGTGCGACGACAGGGGCGCGGGCACCGTCTGGTGCACGGCCTCGACGATGGCCGCCAGGTGCTCCGGCGTGGTGCCGCAACATCCGCCCACGACGCGCACGCCGAACTTCTCCACGAACTCGCGGAGCATCCCCGCCATGGGGAGCGGCTCCAGCGGATAGATCGCCTCGCCGGTGCCCGTGTTGAGCGGCAGCCCCGCGTTCGGGATCACCGAGATCGGCACGGAGCCGTGCTCGGTCAGGAACCGGACCGGCTCGCGCATGTGCTCCGGTCCCGTCGAGCAGTTCAGGCCGATGACGTCCACGCGCATCGCCTCGAGCGTGGTGAGCGCGCTCGCGATGTCGGTGCCCAGGAGCATGCGGCCGCTCGTGTCGAGCGTGATCTGCGTCTGGACGGGCACGCGATAGCCAAGCTCCACGAACAGCCGCTCGAAGCCGGTGAGCGCCGCCTTCACCTCGAGGATGTCCTGCGCGGTCTCCACGAGCAGCACGTCCACCCCGCCTTCCACGAGGTACCTGGCCTGCCAGTAGTACGTCTCCGCGAGCGCCTCGAAGGTGATGGCGGAGAGCGCGGGGTCGCTGCTGCTGGGCAGCATGCCCGTGGGGCCGATGGAGCCGGCCACGAAGCGGGGCCGGTCGGGGGTCGCGTACTTGTCGCACGCGGCGCGGGCCAGCCGGGCCGCGTTGACGTTGAGCTCGCGCGTCCGGTCCTCGAGCCCCCACTCCTTCAGGCGGTGGGGCGTGCTCTGGAAGGTGCAGGTCTCCACGACGTCGCAGCCCACGGCCAGGAACGACTCGTGGATGGACTGGATGATGTCGGGGCGCGTGAGGACGAGGTTGTCGTTGCAGCCCTCGAGCGCCTTGCCCCCGTAGTCGTCCGCGGTGGGATCGTGGCGCTGGATGTTCGTGCCCATCGCGCCGTCATAGATCAGGACGCGGTCGGCGAGGGCGCGCAGGTACGGCGCGGTCGGACGAGGAACGGACTCGCTCATGCTGGATTCGCTCGACAAAAAAGAGCCCAGACGCGACTGCGGTGGGCTCGCGCTTTAGCTGGGGATTAACGTGGCCGCAATTTGCTGGAAATCGCCACGGGACAACGATTGTGTGCTACCTGTGTGCTACCTATGATAATTAAGCTGGTCGGCGCCGTCGGGCAAGACCGTCTGCCTGACGGCGTGAGGCGGTGGTACCGCTGGCAACCGCTTTTCAACGGCGTTTGCGGTTTGCGGTTGGCAGTGAGAGGTAAGGCCTCGGGACGCTTCTACCGCTGTCGCTGCCTGTCAACTCAACGGCGTTTGCGGTTGGCGGTGAGCGGTTAGACCTCGGGAGGCTTCTACCGCTCACTGCACACCGCAAACTGCAAACGCCCTTGCCGTTGGCAGAGCGG
>JAQBPZ010000074.1 GCA_028287225.1 Gemmatimonadota bacterium | reverse complement strand
TACCTGGATGCGATCCGCGACCGCATCCCGTCGCTCCAGCCGGCAACGGCGCGCGCGCCCCTCGCGCGACAGCTGCGGCGTGCGGGCGTCACCGAGGGCACGGCCGAGGCGGCCGAAGCGCTGCTCGATCGCCTGGATGCCGTCGCGTTCTCCGGCGGAGGTGTGATCGACGCCGCCACGCTCGGCGACGCGGCGCGCCTCGCGCGCGAGATCGATGCGCAGGCGGTGCGTGTCGTGGTGCGCCCCTCCTCGGCCGCCTGGCTCGCGCTCATCGGCGTGTTCGCCGCGAGCGCGCTGCTCGCCCTGCCCGCCGGCGTCTCACGCACGTTCCAGGATGGAGTCGTCGCCTATCGCGCCGGCAACGCCGCCGCTGCCGAGCGGCAGTTCGCGCGCGTCGCGGCACGGGCGCCCCTGGCCGAGGATGCGTGGCTGAACATGGGCACCGCCGCCTGGGCCGCGGGCGACACCGCGCGCGCCGCCGCCGGCTGGCAGCGCGCGCTGCGGCTGGACCCGCTGGATCCCGATGCGCGAGACCGGCTCGCGATGCTGCCTCCGTCAATCGCGATCGACGCGCGCGGCTACGTGCCGCCGATGCCCGTTGGACTGGCGGCCGGCGTCGCGCTGCTGCTCTGGGTGACCGCGTGGCTCGCGCTGGCACTGCCGCCGGCTCGGCGGGCGGCGTGGGTGCGGCCCGTGGCCGGCGGCGCCATCGTGGTGGCGGTGGCCTGTCTGGCCGCCGCGCTCGAGCTGCGTGAGCGTCTCGACGTGCAGGGGCTTGGCGTGCTGCGCACCGCGCTCACGCTCCAGGAGGCGCCCGGTGCCAGTGCAGGCGGCGGTGCCGCGGGAATTCCCGCCGCCGTCGGCGAGGTCGGCCTGCTGGGCGCGCGGGAGGGAGCGTGGGTCCGCATCGCGCTGGATCCGTCGCGGTCGGGATGGGTGCCCACCGCGGCGGTGCTCTCCCTCGAGGACGCGGCCTCCAATTGACCGCAGCGCTGTCCGCCCGGTAGCATTCCGCCGATGGCACGCATCGCAGTCCTTCCGCCCGCCGTGGCAAACCAGATCGCCGCCGGCGAGGTCGTGGAGCGTCCCGCATCCGCGGTGAAGGAGCTGGTGGAGAACGCGCTCGACGCCGGCGCCACGGCGGTGGACATCGCCGTGGAGGAGGGCGGGCGGCTGCTCATCCGCGTGAGCGACGACGGGTCCGGGATGGAGCGCGACGACGCGCTGCTCGCACTCCATCGCCACGCCACCTCCAAGATCACGCAGGCCGCCGACCTGGTGGGCGTGCGCAGCTTCGGCTTCCGCGGCGAGGCGCTGCCCGCCATCTCGTCGGTGGCCGAGCTGACGATCGCGACGGCGACGACCGACGGCGCCGGCACCGAGGTACGCGCCGAGGGCGGCACGGTGGTGGAGGTGCGCGACGTGGCGCGCCGCCGCGGCACCACGGTGTCCGTCGCACGGCTCTTCTACAATGCGCCGGCGCGGCAGAAGTTCATGCGCGGCCCGCGCTCGGAATGGCGCAGCGTGCTCGACGCGGTCACGACGATCGCGCTCACGCGGCGCGACGTCCGCTTCACCCTCGGCAACGACGGCAAGAGCGCGCTCACCCTGCCGGCCGCGTCCTCGCTGCGCGATCGCGTGGCCGCCCTGTGGGGTGCGGACGCCACCGACCGGCTGGTGGACGTGGAGGACGTGCGCGGCGTGATCCAGGTGAGCGGGCTCGTCGAACGGCCCGCCGACGTGGGCACCGCGAGCCGGCGCACCTTCATCACCGTGAACGGCCGGCCCATCCGCGACAGCGGCCTGCTGCGCGCCGCGGAGGGCGCGTACCGGTCCACGCTCACGGCCGGGCTGCGCCCGTCGCTCCTGCTGGAGGTGGTGGTCCCGTCGGCGAGCGTGGACGTCAACGTGCACCCCGCCAAGGCCGAAGTGCGCTTCCAGGACCGCTGGACGGTGGAGCGCGCGGTGGAGGAGGCGGTGCGTCGCGCGCTCGGCACCTTCGACGCGAGCGCCGCGCTCGGCGTGCGGCGCTGGTCGGCGAACGGGCCGGCGTGGAGCGCGCCCGCGCCGTCCGACGTGGAGCTGCTGCGCGCCGCGCCGGCGGACGGTGGCGATGGACTCTTTGCTCCCGCGCGGCATGCTGCGCCCGCGGCCACGGGTACGGTGGATGGAGACGACGTGCCCGCCGTGGTGGAGCCGCGCACCGCGCCGCAGGTGGTGCCCCAGCTGCTCCAGCTGCGGCGCACCTTCATGCTCTTCGAGCACGACGACGGGGTGGTGCTCATCGACCAGCATTCGGCGCACGAGCGGGTGCTGTACGAGCAGTTCATGGGCATGCTGGAGCGCGGGGAATCGCCCTCGCAGCGGCTGCTCTTTCCCCTCACGCTGCACCTGACGCCCGCCGAGGGTGAGGCGTTCGAGGCGAACCGCGCGATGCTCGCCACCCTCGGCTTCGAGGTGGAGGGGTTCGGCGGGCACACGCTGCTCGTGCACGCCGTGCCCATGCCGCACCCGCGCTTCGACGCCGAACGCTGCCTGCGGGAGACGCTGGCCGCCCTCAGCGGCGACCGCGAGGCGACCGCCCACGCGCGGCACGAGCGCCTGGCGGCCACGGTCGCGTGCAAGGCGGCCATCAAGGCGGGCGACGAGCTCTCGCAGGGCGAGATGCGCGCGCTGTTCATCGCGCTCGGAGAGACTCGGCTCCCCGCGCACGACGTGCACGGGCGCTCCACGATCGTGCAGCTCTCCTGGCCCGAGCTCGAGCGACGCTTTGGCCGGCAGTAGCCAGCCGGTCATCCGCGTGATCTGCGGGCCCACCGCGGCGGGAAAGACCTGGGCGGCAACGGAATGTGCGCGCCATGCCGAGGTGTCGGTGATCAGCGCCGACTCGCGGCAGCTCTATCGCGGGTTCGACGTGGGCACCGCCAAGCCGACGGCGGCGGAGCGGCTCGCCGCGCCGCATCACGGCATCGACGTGCTGGATCCGGTGGAGCGCGCGTCGGCGGCGTGGTGGGCCGACTGCGCGGACGCATGGATCCGCGAGGTGATCGCCGAGGGCCGCACGCCGATCGTGGTCGGCGGCACGGGGCTGTACCTGCGCGCGCTGTTCGGCGAGCTCTTTGCCGAGCCGCCGATGGACCCGGACGCGCGCGCGGCGCTGGCGCGCGAGCTGGCGCCCCTTCCGGTGGAGGAGCTCCGGCGCCGCGTCCTGTCCCTCGATCCGCCGCGCGCGCACCTCGGGCGCACGCAGCTCCTGCGTGCCATCGAGGTGGCGACGCTCACCGGGCGCCGGGTCAGCGACCTCCACCGCGAGCACCGGACGCCGGCCCGGTGGCGCGCGCGGTATCTTGTGGCAGACCCCGGCCCCGCGCTCGCGTCGTTCATCCAGGTCCGTACGGGGCGGATGTTCGCGGCCGGCTGGGACGAGGAGGTGCGGACGCTGATGGCGACGGTGCCCGAGGACGCCCCTGCCTGGAACGCCTCCGGCTATGGGGCGGTTCGTGCGATGGTCCGGGGAGAGCTCACGATGGAGCAGGCAATGGAGCGCGTGATCGTCGAGACACGACAGTACGCCAAGCGGCAGCGCACCTGGTTCCGGCACCAGCTCGGCGGCGCGGAGGTGGTGCGCATGGACGTGCAGCAGGCATCGGCCGGGGATGCGCTGCGAGCCTGGTTCGCCGAGGGGGGCGAGGCCCGCGCATGAAGATCGGGATCACCTGCTATCCCACGTACGGCGGATCGGGCGCCGTGGCCACGGAGCTCGGGATCGCCCTGGCGCATCGCGGCCACGAGATCCACTTCATCACGTACCAGCAGCCCTTCCGCCTGCCGTCGTTCCTGCCGCGGATCTTCTTCCACGAAGTGGACGTGGGGCGGTATCCGCTGTTCGAGTACCCGCCGTACGACCTGGCCCTCGCGGTGCGCATGCACGAGGTGGTGCTGACGCACAAGCTCGACCTGCTGCACGTGCACTATGCCATCCCGCATGCGACGAGCGCCTGGATCGCGCGCGAGATGCTCGCCCCCACGCGGCCCGACATCAAGGTGCTCACCACGCTGCACGGCACCGACATCACCATCGTGGGCCAGGACCCCTCGTTCTACGCCATCACGAAGTTCTCCATCGAGAAGTCGGACGGGCTGACCGCGGTGTCGAGGTACCTGAAGACGGAGACGAGCTCGGCGTTCGGCTGCGCCGGGGAGCGCATCGAGGTGATCCCCAACTTCATCGATCCCGCCGTCTACGACCGGTCGCGCTACGAGCCGCAGCTGCGCGCGCAGATGGATGCGGGCCGCAAGGTGCTGATCCACATCTCCAACTTCCGGCCGGTGAAGCGCGTGCGCGACGTCGTCGACATCTTCGCCCGCGTCACCCGGGAGATCCCGAGCGTGCTGGTGATGGTCGGCGACGGTCCGGACCGCGTGGACGCCGAGCAGGAAGCGCGGCGGCTCGGCGTGAGCGAGCACGTCTACTTCCTGGGCAAGCTGGAGTCGGTGGCGCCCCTGCTCGCGAGCGCCGACCTGTTCCTCCTGCCCACGTCGAGCGAGTCGTTCGGCCTGAGCGCGCTGGAGGCGCTCGCCACCGGCGTTCCCGTCATCGGAACCCTCGCGGGCGGGCTGCCGGAGGTGGTACGGGACGGCGAGACCGGCGCGCTCTGCGCGGTGGGCGACGTGGAGGGGATGGCGGGCGCCGCGATCGCGCTCCTGAGGGACCCTGAGCGGTGGCAGGCCGCCAGCACGCTCGCCGCGGACGACGCGCGCGCCCGCTTCTCGCTCGACGAGGTCGTGGGGCAGTACGAGGACTTCTATACCCGGTCGCTCAACGGCACGCACGAGCCGTGCTGACTATCTTGCTCCCGCATTCCGGCTCCCACACTTCACACCCGCCCGCATGTCGCTGCTTCATGCGCTGATCCTCGGCATCGTCGAAGGGATCACCGAGTTCCTCCCGATCTCGTCCACCGCCCATCTCATCCTCGCCGTCCACGGCCTGCGGATCGCCGAGTCGGAGTTCGTGAAGAGCTTCGAGATCATCATCCAGCTCGGTGCCATCCTTTCCGTGGTGGTGCTGTACTGGAGCAAGTTCTGGAACTGGGAAGTGCTCAAGAAGCTCGTCGTCGCCGTCATTCCCACGGGGATCATCGGCCTGACCGTCTACAAGGCGATCAAGGGCTACCTGCTCGGCAACGTCACCGTGGTGCTCCTCGCGCTGGTCATCGGCGGCATCGTGCTGATCCTCTTCGAGCGCTCGCGTGCCACGAGCGGCGACCAGGGCGACGTGGACTTCTCGCAGATCACCTACAAGCGGGCCTTCCTCATCGGGCTGTTCCAGGCGATCGCCGTGATCCCGGGCGTCTCGCGGTCCGCCGCGACCATCGTCGGCGGCTCGCTGATCGGCGTCTCCAAGCGCACCATCGTCGAGTTCTCCTTCATGCTCGCCGTGCCCACGATGCTCGCGGCGAGCGGCCTGGAGCTGCTCAAGGGCCGCGAGGCGCTGGCCGGCAACTATCCGGCGCTGGCCGTCGGCTTCGTCGTCAGCTTCATCACCGCCATCCTCGCCATCAAGTCGTTCCTCGGCTACATCAAGAAGCACAGCTTCGCCGCGTTCGGCTGGTACCGGATCGTGCTCGCCGTCGTGTACTTCCTTGTGTTCGTCCGCTGACCGCGGCGATGCGCTGCTCGACGGCCTTCGCGCCGACGAGCTGGCGCAGCGGCTCGGACTGCCCCGGGTCGCGCTGCACGCGTCGGTGGGGTCCACGCTCGACGTCGCGCACCGCCTCGCCCCCGACGCGCCGTCGGGTACCCTGATCGTCGCCGACGAGCAGACGGCGGGGCGCGGGCGCCATGGGCGGCGCTGGAGCTCGGAGCCGGGCGCCGGCCTCTGGCTCACGATGATCGAGCGGCCGACGGATGCTCGCGCGCTCGACGTGCTGGCCCTGCGCTGCGGCCTCTACGCGGCCGAGGCGCTGGAGCCGCTCGCCGGCGCGCGCATCTGCCTGAAGTGGCCGAACGACCTGTACGCCAGCGGGCGAAAGCTGGCGGGGATCCTCATCGAGACGCGCTGGCGCGGCACCGCCCCCGACTGGGTGGCCATCGGCTTCGGCCTCAACGTCCGCGCGCCGGCGCTCGAGACCGCGATCGGCCTGGTGCCGGGCGCCACGCGGCTGGCCGC